>JAIRTS010000137.1 GCA_031254795.1 Treponema sp. | reverse complement strand
GCCCGCGCCTCTTTTTTAGCGTAGCGGCGCGATTTCCAAGTCAAAACCGGCGCGGACGAACACTTTACCCCGGATAAAAGACCCCATCTCCAACACGGCGTCCGAAGAGATGACTGCGGAACCATCCACTTCTGGAGCGTGGCAGAAAAGCCTGCCGAGGTACAAGGCTTCGCCCTGGATTTTCTCTTCCACAAGAACATCAAAGGCGCGGCCAATGAAACGTTCCATTCGTTGTTTGGTGATTGCGGCTTGTTTTTCCTCCACTTGTTGTTTCCGCGCCAGCGCGATTCTTTTTGGCACGCGGTTTTTCATCGAATACGCCGGCGTGTTCTCCTCTCGTGAATAGGTGAAGCAGCCAAGCCAGTCCAGCGAGCTTTTCTCCTGAAAATCAAACAGTTCGTCCATATCCTTTTCGGTCTCGCCCGGAAAACCGAGCAGGAATGTGGAGCGAATAACCGCGTCCGGCAGCGCGGCGCGAATGCGGTCAAGCAGGGCGAGATAGTCTTTCGCATTTTGTTGGCGGTTCATTCTTTTGAGAACCGCGGCGGCGCCGTGCTGGAAAGGGAGGTCAAAGTAGGACAGAAAACGTTTGTCGTTTTGCATGAGGTCGAGTATGCGCGTGGGAAAGTGATTCGGGTGAATGTAGAGCAACCGCACCCAGAAATCGCCCGGTAGAGTGGAAATGGACGCAAGGAGATCGGGCAGTTCCTGACCGCCCCTGTCCATGCCGAAAGAACCTATGTCCTGCCCAATGAGGCAGAGTTCTTTGACACCGCGTTTGAGGAGAGCCGTACATTCTCCAACGATTGCCGTGATTGTCCTGCTTCTCAAGCCGCCGCGTATAAGCGGAATAGAGCAAAACGCGCAGTGGTTGTCGCAACCTTCACTGATTTTAACATAGGCGGAGCCGGGCAGGGAGAGCAACGGTCTTTCCGGCAAGGCGTTTTCGATGTCATCAACGCTACAAGCACCGGTTGCATCTGAATGGGCATACCGTTCCCCGCTTAATGCGGCGGCGGCCGCGCCCCCAATGTTCGAGATGTCTTTGTCGCCGAATATCACCGTAGCTTCGGCAAGGGATTCTTCAAGTTCGGTGGCGTAGCGCTGGCTTAAACAGCCGGCGAGCACGATCTTTTTGTGTGGGTATGCGGCGCGCCACGCCATCACCGCATTGATGGATTCCCGCTTCGCGCTTTCTATGAAGCCGCACGAGTTAACTATGATAACGTCCGCTTGTTCGGCGTCTGTGGAAACCCAGCCTTCCTTGTTCAGAAACGCCATCATAGTTTCCGCGTCCACCTGATTTTTAACGCACCCGAATGGGTCGATAAAGTAGTTCATCTAATTCCCTGCGGTGCCTCCGCCCAGTCTCCCCGTCCGCGCGCTGTCTATCCCCGCATTTGACATTTGACGCCATTCCTACTCAAGCCGCGACAGCACAAGCTGGTAGCGGTTGGTTTCGTCTCGTATCCAGTGGATTTCAGCGACTACCACCTCGCCAGCGACGCCCAGTTCAACAGGCACGTTTCTGCCGCCACTGATAACTTGAATTTTAACGGTGGCGGCGTTAGACGCGCCAACACGAACGCCGTTTTGCGCCTGAATGTTGAATTCATCGTTTCGCTCAAAATACCGCTCGTTGCGCCCCTGCCTGTCCTGTTCCGCGAGGATCTCCCAGCGGAAGAGGCAGAACCCTTGAAACGCCGCCTGCACGGTGAATGGATACGGCGAGGGAGAAGAAACAATAACGATTGCGGGAACGGTTTGGCTGTTTGCGGCGCCCGTTGTGGTTCCAGCGGCTTCTAGGACGGTTGCCCGGGGCGATGAGACGTCAAGGTCGAAATGCAAACGCGCTCCGGTGTCCGGGTGATTCTTCACAAAGTCCGTAGCGATGATTTTTAACTCATTGAAGCCGTCATCATCCATATCGACCATCGCTTCCTGCCCTAAATCAAGATGGATGTCGCTAATCGGAGACTCAATGGTCAAGGATTCTCCAATATTCATCAACATAAACTGGTAATTGGTCTCGTTATACCGTACAACAAAGGTGTCTCCCAAGAACAGTCGCCTTTCCTCAGGATTTTCATTCATAATATATTCTTTTGTCGCGCGGATTTTTGGTTCCGCCGGCGTTCTTTTTGGCAGATGAAGCGCAAAGTACACGCCTCCCGCAATGGCCGCGATAATCGTAACAGCCGCTAGAATTTGAATGACTATTTTCACGGGGAATGCTCGTCGCTTGTACAAGAGTTGATCGACAGGCGTTGGCTGTTCCTGTAGTTTCATAGCCCGGTACAGGGATATCAGCTCATCGGAGTTCACGCCGAGGTACGCGCCGTAGCTTTTCAAAAACCCAATGGCGTACACTTCTCCTGGGAAAACGGAGAAATCATCTTCTTCCATGGCTTTCAGGTAGCGAACGGCGACATTGATTTTAAGACTCACATCTTCGTACGATTCTTTTTTAAGCTCACGAGCGTTTTTTAATTTATTCCCCAGATATTCCATCGCGCCCTCCGTTTAGTCCGTATCCCTAAACAAGAAATTCTTGTACATATTTGAGGATGCCGGAGAATCGTACGTGAAACGCTGTTCAGGAACGCCTTGATTGATTTTTATGGCGGCAAAATCAAAACGCACCAATCCGCCGGCAAGAGTGACGCCATCCATACGCCGTATGAGTTTGGTGTCTGGATTGACGCTCACGATGATTTCCCGAAAGCTTTCCGAACCGGAACGCCTTGTCAACCTCAATTTCACCACGGATTCGGCGGTTCCTTCAAGCAGTACCGGCGCGGGGCCGGTTACATACGATGGCGTATAGTTCCGCCTGAGAATGCGAAGCCCCTGCCCCGACGCCGAAGAACGCCCCGAACTTACCTCTTGCGTCAAGGTCGCGCGGTAATCCGGCAGATACAAGGTAAGCGTGTCTCCATTGAACACGATCACTTGTTCAGCGGGGGTGGTAAAGTCTATACGCAAGAAGAATGGAACAAGGTAGCTTACGGTTCCCGTCATGGTTGAGCCGTTTGTTTGTATGGTGATGCCCGCCTCGAAATCGCGCATATTAGCGTATTTTTCGGACACCATTTCAAGATACCGTTCAGCGGTGATAATTTCCTGCGAGAACGCGAGGAAAGAAATAAATTGCGTCAAAAAAGATAAAAAAAGCAACTTTCTAGTAGCCATAGACTCCATCCTATCTAAAAAAAATAATAATTAAGGCTTTTTCAAATATTTTGAAAAAGTGACCTCACATTTAGAAAGAAAAATCGGCTTTAGGCCGCTTTTCCCCAAGCCTGTTCCAGAACAGGCAATTACAAGAGGCTTAATCCCTTGGAGCGGTTTGAGGATCCACCGACTCATTGCCTTTTGTCACCATGAGCAACAGTTGAGGATCCTTGCCTGTATCCAGTCTGCCGAGTTCGGTTCCTGCTCCCACCCGATCTCCCGTCTTCACCGAGAGGCGCTCACAGCCACTGTAGGTGTAAAGATACCCATCTTTTGACTGCACGACAACTACGTTTCTGAAATTAAAATAAGGCCCGGCGGCTTTTACCGTGCCGCCGGTAAGGCTTCTAACCGGCTCCGACGCATAACTGGTAATAATCACGCCGCCTTCAAGCTTGCCATCCGCCTTTGCAATGGTCCGCACCACGACAGGCCATGTGGCGCCGCCATATCTCGGCAAAGGGCCTCCGGTATTCCGAACCGGGGTTTGCGGCGTAATGCGGGCTATCTGCGGTTGAGACGGCGCGGGATTCTGCGTCGGCGCCGTGCCGTCAGTTGCCGCTCCGGCAAGCGGAATTCTCAGGATGTCGCCCGCCTTTAGAACACGCGATTCGGAAAACCCATTTGCGGCGCGAATGGCCGCCACAGTGACGTTGTTTTTTTTCGCAATGGCAAACAGGGTGTCTCCCCTGATCACGGTGTATTCTATATACGCCGCGCCGCTTTGCCTCTGTCCGCCAACCGACAGTTTCTCCGGTATTTTGAGTTCCTGCCCAACGCGCAACTTTTTAGGATCGATTATATTGTTCAGCTTCATAAGCGCGTCCATACTTACTCCATAGGAGATCGCTATAGAGTAAATCGTCTCATTTTTTTTGACCGTATGAATATCTTCTCCAAAACCTCTTGTTACAAAAGAAAACAGAAAAATAGAGAGAAACACAACCTGTACAAATGTAAAGCGCCGTTGCAATTTTTTTCCTTTTCATTTACAATGAGCTGGCTCCTCATAGTGGGGCGGACGGGCAATCCAGCGTTAATCTATAACGTGAGCCTTTCTTAAAGCTACAGTTTTGGGAAAGGCTCACGCTTCTATAATATAAGAAAAGTAAAAATTTGTCAAATAGAGAATAGCGGTATGGTAGAAATTGAATTGAAAGCGCGGGTTGGTGATCCGCAAAAAACAAAGGCTGTCATCTCTTCGTTTGCCCGTTACATCAAGACGTTTGACAAAGAGGACACATATTGGCGTCCGTATGCTTCCGCGCTTCCCGCGCCCGACATACGGATCAGGAGGGAAACGGATTATATCGAAAACGCTCCCGGCGTTTCACAGCGTGTTGAGCGGATAGCGGTGACATATAAAACGAAAGAAGCGCGAGATTGTATTGAAGTTAACAATGAAAAAGAGTTCTCCATATCAGAAGGCGAGAATGAAAAACCGTTTGAGGAGTTGCTCGCCACCTTTGGCCTGCGAGCCGGTGTATGCAAGCGTAAGATCGGCTGGGCATGGCTGTCTGAAGAAGAGAATCCGCCGATTGCCATAGAGTTGTCCGAAGTCGTGGGGCTTGGCTGGTTTGTTGAGCTTGAAATCCTGTCCGAACGCAACGATGAAGAAACCGTAACCGTTGCCCGTAGCCGTCTTTTGGCGTGTCTCGGTAAAACCGGCGTCGGAGAAGACAAGATTGAGATGCGGTACTATACGGACATGTTGCGGGAAAAAGCGAATACGGCGCACAACACAAAAATTGGCTGACATGAACGGTATGATTAGGATCCGCGCAAAGTGAACTGCCCTTTCCAATAAAATATGGAACAGCCTCACTTCATTGTTTCTACGCAGATTTTAGGTTTTTCGCTGGCGCCGCGTGACGCAGACGCTTTTAAAAGCCTTTTTCTTGCTTGCAAAAAGCCGTTGCTCTTGTTATTATACCCTCATGACGAAATTCGCGCAAAGTCAGACAAGAACATTCGGTATATTAACCTCCGGCGGCGATTGTCCCGGACTTAACGCGGCCATACGCGGCGTGTGCCGCGCCGCGTATGATCGATACGGCATGAGCATCGTTGGTTTTGCCAACGGGTACCGAGGGCTTATAGCCGGCAACTACCGATTTTTGCGCCCAGAGGACTTCTGGGGCATCATCACACGGGGTGGCACAATTCTTGGCGCGAGCCGAGAGAAGCCCTTTAAGCAGGAACGCGGCGACTATGACATAGCCGAAGACAAGGTTGCGGCGCTCAAGGAGCATTACTATAGACTCAACCTTGATTGCCTTGTGATTCTCGGAGGCAACGGCACGCACAACACGGGCTATCGTCTGATGCAGGAAGGGATCAACATCATCGGGATGCCAAAAACCATTGACAATGACATTCAGGGAACAGATCGGACGTTCGGTTTCCATTCCGCGCTCTCCATTGCGACCGAAGCTATCGACCGGTTACACACCACTGCGGTAAGCCATAGCCGAGTGATGGTTATTGAACTCATGGGACACAAGACCGGATGGCTGTCCTTGTATGCGGGTGTGGCGGGCGGCGGTGATATTATCCTTATTCCCGAAATTCCCTATGATATAAAAGCAATTGGAGAATTTTTAAGGCAACGGAGGGATCAGGGCAAGAACTTTTCTATCGTCGTTGTCGCGGAAGGCGTCGTGTCAAAGGAAGAAGCCGCCATGGAAAAGAAAGAACGAAAAAAATTCCGTGAAAGGACACATGTGGCGTCCATAGGTTACCGTGTCGCGCAGGAGATTGAGAAAGAAACCGGGATGGAAACCCGCCCTACGGTACTTGGCTATGTGCAACGCGGCGGAATTCCGAGCGCGTCCGACCGTGTGCTTGCGACAAGCCTCGGCACGGCCGTCGCAGACCTGCTTGCCAAAGGACAGTACGGCAGAATGGCGTCTTATACAAATGACGCGATCACATCGGTGGATTTAAGTGTTCCCGCTGAAAAGATCAAGACCATACCGCGCGATCATTACATGATAGACACGGCGGTTGCCGTGGGAACCTGCATGGGGGTGTAGCCTGCGCCTCCCCGTGTCATGGGGTCGCGTTTGTCACGGCGGAAGTAACAGCTACGCGCAAGGCTCGCCGAGCCTCGTAATTGACGCGGCGCGGACAAGACGCGCGCTCTTCGGGTGTGAGGTTCATTATGAATCCGTCCCCCCAGCGCAAACGCTTCGCGTGGCCTTTGACAAGGCCATAGACATGTCGCGCTATATCATGTCATAATATGAAACTGTTTCAAAACTTCAATTTTGAAATTGGTTTATATAAAAAACAATGTATTCAAGAGGCAAAGTGGATTTTAGTCCATTTTTCCCAAGCCTATAGGCAGCTTTTTTCAAAACAAATAGAGTTTTACGCGTTTTGAAATAAACTCATTGCTATTTTTATGGAAGAAGAGAGATTGGATACTACAACAGGAAGACAAACATGAACAGCGTGGTGGCGGAAGCGCTTGCATATAAGGCGGTGCCCGGAGCCAAAGACGGTTTAACCGCCAGGGACGCCGTATGATACGTCCTGTCCGGCTTGAAGACGCCCGTGCGCTCGGCGAAATTTACAATTACTATATCGCGCGTACAGTTGTCTCGTTTGAAGAGCGTACGCTTGATGCGCGGGATATGGAAGAGCGAATTCAGACGGTTTCCGCCTCGTTCCCGTGGCTGGTGTGGGAGGAAGATGGCGAAGCGTTGGGCTACGCTTATGTCAATACGTTCAAGGAACGCTTCGCCTATCGTTTTTCCGTGGAAGACACGATTTACCTGAAGCGCGGTTGCGAAGGGCGAGGCATCGGAAAGAAGCTAATCGCCGCTATCCTTAACGAGGTGAAAAAGATGGACGTCCACGTCGTTGTCTCGTGCATTACCATGCCCAATGAGCGAAGCGTCGGCTTGCACGAAAAATTTGGCTTTATCAAGATAGCTCACTTCCATGAAATCGGCTTTAAATTCGACCGGTGGCTTGATGTGGGGTATTGGGAATTGACGCTATGAACGGTCCGCGTTGCGGGTGGCGGTGGTTTCGCGGCCTCAAGACGGCTGAAAAGACAAAACAACGGCGCTGACGCACGCGCGCTTCCGCCGTCCGTCGTAGCTCGGCGTGAGGAGCATGTCCGTTCGCTGTACCGGTGTTTCTGGAAGAGCGAAAAATAGACGCCTTGAAGCGCAACGAGGCGCCGCAAGCTGGCTATGCGGCTTTGCGGCTTCGCTTGCGGAATTAAAGTCGCCGCCATCCCTGAAAATTCAACGAACCCATTTTCAGGCTATGTCGCCTGCAAAGGCCGCTAGACAAACGGATTCCAGAAACGGCTGCCGTCTCTAAAAATGAACCACATCGCGCCAATGAAAAGCGCCGCCGAAACAGCCAACGTCAGCGCGTCGGCTTTGGTGAAGGGGCGTTGCGAATACCACGTGCGGTTTTTGCCCTTGCCGAAACCGCGCAACTCCATCGCCTGACTTACCACGTCAATGCGATCCAACGATGAAAAGATGAGGGGCAGAAGGATCGCCGCCGCGCCCTTCAGCCGTTTTACAGGAGAGGCTTTTCTGGAAAGCTCCAACCCCCTCGCCTGTTGGGACTGGGCTATCGTTTGGTAATCCCGCTGTACATCCGGTATGTACCGGAGGGTGAGACTCACCGCGTAGGCTATGTTGTAACTCACGCCAATGCGGTTAAGGGAAGCGGCGAATTCGCTTGGATGCGTAGTTACGATAAGTAGAATGGCGACTGGCACGATGCAGGCGTACTTCAGAAGTATGTTGAACTCGTAAAACAGCTCTTCCGCAGTGAGAGTCCACCGTCCCGATCCTTCGATAAGCGCATGCCGCGTCTTATAAATAAGTACGCCCTGTTCCGGCGCAAAAATATAAATGGCGATGATGTTCAGAATCATAAAAAAGACGAGCATTTTGAAGATAAACGACACTTCACGTAGCTTGGTTCCGGAAACGACGAACAAGACAGCGCCTATAACGCTTAATCCCAGCATAATCCTCGTGTCATAGCCGACCATGACAACGATTGACCACAGCAGAAATACGATGAGTTTTGTCGCGCCGGAGAGTCTGTGAATGGGCGATTGACGCTCAAGGTAGGCGAGCAAGACGTTGTTCATAGGCGATAAATTTCCTTACAAAATCTTCGGCGTCCGCGATATGCGCGCGTACCGCGAGATCGTAGAGTGAAGTCCGTTTGAGGCTTGCCGCTTCCGTTTTCGCCTTGTCGCTCAAGATCACGGCAGGCTCATCATCGGCGATGAGTTTGCCGTCCGCAATGACAATGGCTTGGCTTGTGTATTCCAACATAAGGTGCATGTCATGGGTAATCATCAACAGGGTGAGTCCCTGTTCCATGTTCAGCTTTTTGACAAATTCCATGATCCGCGCGTAGTTGCGAAAATCCTGTCCGGCTGTCGGTTCATCCAATATAAGCATCGACGGACCCAGCGCCAGAATAGACGCGATAGTAAGCCGTTTCTTCTGACCAAAGCTCAAAGCGCGAATGGGCCATGTCTTGAAAGGGTACAATCCGCAGATATTCAAAGTCTGTTCGACTCTGTCCTTAACCTCGTTTTCCGGCGTTCCCCGGTTGCGCAACCCGAACGCAACCTCGTCGAAAATCAGCGGAAATGAGATCATTTGATTGGGATTCTGCATTACATAACCGATACGTTCAGCTCGCTCCTTTATGGAAAAAGGTGAGAGGTCGTAGCCGTCAAAAAAAACGCTCCCCGAGACGGGTTTGTCAAATCCACAGATGAGTTTTGCCAGCGTTGATTTTCCCGCGCCGTTTTTTCCCGCAAGCGCCGCTATGGCGCCTTTTTTAATGGAAAAAGAAACATCGTCCAACACCAAACCGCTGCGATTCGGCGAGTCCTCCGGCGTTCCGTAACTGAAAGAAAGCTTTTTGATTTCAAGAAGAAATGGCGTTTTTTCCATGGAGGGCTTTTCATCCAAACTTTGATCCCATTTTTGCAGGGCGATGGAATCGAATTCAATGGAGTTGACGCTCGCCGGCTTGCGCTCCTCGGTTATCCCAATGCCCGCGTACCGTAAGGCGCTTATGTAGAGCGGTTCCCTTATGCCGGCGTCCCGTAAAACCGTTGAGGCGAGCAGAGTTTCCGGCTTCATATCCGCGATGACGCGCCCTTTTTCCAACACCACGACGCGATCAACACCGCGATGAAGCGCGTCTTCCAGTCTATGCTCAATGATGATGATGGTTTTGTTCGTCCGTTTGTGCAAATCGTCTATAAGCTCAATGGCCCGCTTGCCTGCAGCCGGATCAAGATTGGCGAGCGGCTCGTCAAACAGGAGAATTTCCACCTGGTCAATGAGAACGCCCGCTATGGAAACCCGTTGCTTCTGCCCGCCGGAAAGGTTTTGCGGGGATTTTTTGAGATGCTTTTCTATGTTGACGAGTTTTGCCGTGTCAAATACGAGGACGCGCATCTCGTCAACGGGCAGGCAGTCATTCTCAGCGGCGAACGCGATGTCTTCCGCCACGCTCAAACCTACGAACTGACCGTCCGTGTCCTGTAGGACCGTGCCGACTTTCTTTGACAAAGAAAAAATATCGAGTGTTCCAACATCTTCTCCCAAAACAAAAAGCGATCCGCTTGAGGCGCCGTCAAAAGCGTGCGGTATAAGACCGTTTATACAATGAGCCAGCGTGGTTTTTCCGGAACCCGAATGCCCCAGCACAAGCGTTTTCTCGCCTTTGCGGATGGTTAAATTGATGTTATAAAGGCTCGGCGCTGTCTGCGCTTTGTACGTAAAAGTAAAATTGCTAAAAGTCAGCGCCGCTTCATTCACTCAGAAAACCTATTTTTTCGAAGTTTTGTAATCTCCGCCTTGTTTCAGACTTCCCGCTTTTACCCGTGTCCGTGAATATCCCAAAAGCAGAACTGTGCCGAGTATCAATACCACACCCGCATTCAAAGCGCCCGCAACCGCTCCTTGAACGATCACTTTATCCGAAGGCTCTTGATAAATCAAAATGTCTAGCGCCGGCGCGACGACAACCCACGCGGTGGCATTCGCCAGCATCTGGATAAGATTAAATGAGAGGACTTGGAGCAAACCGAATTTGCCTTCATTAACTTTGTAAAGTTTCCAAAAGACGCCGATTAGGAGTCCGAAAAGCGCGTCCGCGATGATCCAACTCCACCACGGGCTTCCCCATGTCAGATCGGTTAAGGTATGCCCTATGAAGCCGATGAATAAACCGGCGATGGGACCAAAAACAGCGGCAAACACCGCGACTATCGCTGGCGAAAGGTTAAAATTAGTGTTGGGAATCCCTGATGGAAGCGCTACAAAACGCATCAGGACAAACATAATAGCGGAACCAATGCCAATGGCGACCACAGTTTTAACCGAAATCAATTTGTTTTTCATAAATCGCTCCTTATATTTCATCATAGGAACGGCGCAAAAAATAAAATGTTTCACATTTTTATTGCGGATGCAATAATAAACAACATGACCAAATGGTCGTGTTGTTTCTGCACAGATTGCACAGATCCCTAGGAAAAAATCACGTTATCAAAAGTATATAGGAATACTATGATACCTACACCCAAAAAAGGCAACGCACAACGCGCTGCCTTTCTGGAATGCGTATATCTTACCAACCATCCGTCACATCGTCAGAATCGCGGCTGTTTTCGAGGAAGAGATCTGTCACAACTCGAAGATCATCAAGGTACAAGTAATAGGTGCCGTAGGTTTCCAGTGGATCGCAACGGACCTCAAAACCTACAATCTTAATGCCCATGTTGGTGGTGTAGTGGTAATCCTGTTGCTTAATACCGCCAAACCTGTCATCTCCCTGCGTGGGAACAGCGACGGAAAGTTGTTGCCATCCTTGAAAATTCAAGGGACCCATTTTCAGACTGTATTGCCTGCCGTCATAGTCCTGAATGATAACGTACAACTCATGGTTAAAATTTCTTCCGGCAACCCATACCGATATGGTCTTGGTAATTCCCTCAACCTGAATGGGATGTTGCGCCAAAATTTTAATGGTTGCGGGTCCGCGATGATAAAAATCAACCCTGGTGCCTAAAATATAAATGTCAGAAACAGAGAGGTCTTGTTCGCTTTCAAGTGGCTCTTTCCCTTCAGGGGACCCTTCCCGGAGCCGCGACAATGTCACTCCCCGATCAATTGACATTTCTGAACGCCAAAAGCCTTCCAATTCAAATTTATCAACAGAAATTTCTTTTAGATACTGCTGGGCGCTGTTCTCCGCGCCAAGGCTTGCGGCGTCTATATTGTCGGCGGACTGGGCGAACAAAAACCCGCCAGCCAATAGACATACTATACCCAAAAACAGCTTTTTCATTGACCAGATCCTCCATTATCATCAGTACTCCAGATGTCGCTTCTCGTCGCCGAGTATTCAATAGCGCTTCCATCGTAAATTATCTCATACACGTCCGTGAGCGCCGTAAGCTGATCAAAGTATACATAAAAATTGCTCACCTGCTCGTACGGTTTTGTCCAGATGCGAAACTTCATCAATTGTATGGGGCGAAGATATGGCGCCGACTTGTGAGATTGAGGTATATTGGCAGGCACTGTCGCCGTCAATTTTCTCCAACCTACATAGTTGAGGTCGCCCAACTTCAGACGGTATACAATACCTTGATAATCCTTGACATACACATCTATAGAATAATCAAGATTTGCGCCCCACACCCACAGGCTTATAGAACTAGTTCTGCCCCGGATGGGAATTTCAGCCAAATCGCCCGCCTGCTTGCCAGTTGACGGATCGTCCGCTATGAGTACTGGAGACACGTCTATCCAGTTATACCCATTGCGATCAAAAGCTCCGTTGATGCCCAAGCTGTTAAGAGCATTGCCATTCGCGTCTTTCCCGTCTTTGGACGGAAAAAGCGCCGACGGATACTCATTGGCATAGGCCAAGCGAGGATACGTTACAGAACCGGTCTTTGTGATGAACTTGCTCCCCTCCAATTTCCAATCATATTGAGACTGATCGTTGTGATCAAATGTCTCTAAAATGATGGTTTCAAAAGAATGGACAGATTCATCAGCAAAACCCGATGCCACTGCTATACATGCCATAAGGATAAGGCATACAACCCTTACACTGTCATGTTTCATCAGATACTCCTTTTGTTGATCGTTATATTCAGACTATAAAGAAACAAAGTCAAGTGTCATTATAGTACGTGATGAAATATTTGTCAAATCCATTCAAGACTTTTTTGAAAGTTTTCTTGGCTTTTTTCTGAAATTTCATTCATAGACACTCCGGTATGTTATTGCGCCCGCTATTGCGCCGCTTTCTTGAGCCGTATGCGAAGTTCCCGCGATTCTACGCGGCCGTCCAGCAGGCGCGGACGGGACGGCAGTACGCCGTTTTCTCCTTTTCGCGCCATTTCAACCGCCGGAATCGCCAGCGCCCAAGGAGAGTCGTCAAATATCATTTTTACCCATGAAGAGGTGGCTTCAGGATCCACCCATGAAAAGAGGATCACCGGCGCGTTTTCATTCTCCTCAAGAAAGCTCGTTCCGTTTCCCAATATGACGACTGCGGCGGTTTTTTCAGCCGGACGGTATTTGCCGTTGGGCGCGAGATACGCGGGAACTCCGGTGAAACCTTCGTCTCGCGCGCCTTGCAGGAAAATCTGCCTTTGGTCTTCGGCAAGCGTTTTTCTTTGCATGACCATGACGCGGCTTTTTGCTTCCGCCGGCGAATCCGCCGCCGCCGAGTCCGTCGCAGACTGGGCGAGGATCGCGGCGCATCTTCCGGCGCGGTACAGATCGGTCTCCACGTCGGTTGCAATGAAGATCACTCCCTCCGGCGCCTTCTGACCCGCGTCGCCAAGCGCGGCCACGGGTATATGAGGCATCTCTCTGGCGTAATATTCGGCGCCCTCATAGTAGCGATAAGGAAAAAGCGCGCAGTACGGCGCCTTTACCGCAGATTGCGCGGCGAGGCTCACCAGATCCGCGCCGGCATTTTCCCCCACAATCACTTCTTTGACAGGACGGAACAGCCGCGCCTGCGTTGCGAGGCGTGTTATGAGCGCCCTTTGTTTTCCATAGATCAGGTTGAACTGTCTGTCGGACACTATCAGAACGGGCCGGCGGTTGTAAAAAACCGCGCCCGCGATGAAAAACGCGAGGGCGGCTGCGGCCGCAAAGATTTTTTGGGGAGTTTTACGCAACTTCGCCATATACCTATAGACAACCTCGATCAAGTCATATAAAATAGAACTCGGCGCTTTTATAAATCTTTATAAAGGCGTCATAGAGCATACTACTATAAAGGAGCGATTATGACTAGTTATAAAGAGCTTGGACTTGTCAACACCAAGGCTTTGTTTGAGAAAGCCGTGAAGGGAGGTTATGCGATTCCCGCGTATAACTTCAACAATATGGAGCAGTTGCAGGCCATTGTTCAGGCCTGTGTGGAAACAAAATCGCCGGTTATTTTGCAGGTTTCTTCCGGCGCGCGCAAATACGCGAACCAGAACCTGTTGAAGAATATGGCCAAAGGAGCGGTGGAATACGCCCATGAACTGGGCTATGATATTCCGATTGCGTTGCACCTGGATCATGGGGACACCTTTGAACTGTGCGTGGATTGCATTGAAACAGGGTTTTCCAGCGTGATGATCGACGGTTCAAGCAAGCCCTATGATGAAAACGTAGCCTTGACACGGAAGGTCGTGGAATACGCTCATTCCCGCAAAGACTACATTACCGTAGAAGGCGAACTCGGCGTGCTTGCCGGCGTTGAGGACGATGTTGTCGCCGAACACAGCCACTACACCCAGCCTTCCGAGGTGGAAGACTTTGTGAAAAAGACCGGCGTTGACTCGCTGGCCATCTCCATTGGCACAAGCCACGGACGCGCCAAATTCAAACCGGAGCAATGCAGCCGGACGCCGGACGGCATTCTTGTTCCGCCTCCGCTCCGCTTCGACATCCTTGAGGAAATCGAAAAGAAACTGCCCGGCTTCCCCATCGTTCTGCACGGCTCTTCCTCAGTGCCGGTTGAATATGTGAAGATAATCGAACAATACGGTGGGAAGCTCGCCGATTCGGTCGGCATCCCTGAAGAGCAACTCCGCGCGGCCGCAAAGAGCGCGGTCTGCAAGATCAACATCGACAGCGACGGGCGCCTTGCCATGACCGCCATGATCCGCAAAGTGTTCGCCGAAAAACCGGAAGAATTCGATCCCCGCAAGTACCTTGGACCAGCCCGCGACGAGCTAAAAAAAATGTACGCGCACAAGAATACGGACGTGCTTGGTTCCGCGGGACGAGCGTAGGCGGCGCCGCAAGCGCGGACGCTGGAAATGAAGGTTGGGGCGAATGTGCCGCCGCGGCGCTCTGTCATGTACGACACGCCCCCTCTTCAATCTGTAATAATCCCTCGTCCGCGCCATTTCCACCCACGCGAAACCGCGAAGCCCCTTTGCGGTTTCGCGGAACAGCCCAACCCTATAAAGGGGCGCCTCTTCGGGTCGTCCTCTATCATAACTGTTTGAATATCACGTCTATATCCGGTTCTTTGACCAGCAACACCGAACATTTCGCGTTTTCCATGATTTGATGGTGGGCATGCCCAATGATGTCCCGCGCGCTCCGGTTTTTTTCCCAACCACCCAAAAGGATCAGATCGGCTTTCCTTTCATCCGCGGCATAAAGAATTTCCGTAGCCACCGCGCCCTTGCGAAGCTCGCGCTCTATTTTTACGCCTTTGGATTTTGCAAGCTCTTCGACAAACCCAAGATAGCGCATGCCATTCGCCTCAAGGCTTTGTTCGTATTCAAGGCTTTCCTGTTGCACGAAAATCTTGCTCAGCGTAAGCTGCCTGATGGTCGCCGTGTCAACCACATACACAGCCTTCAGCTTGCAACGATACGCCTTAGTCATCACAATGGCATACTTTGCCGCCATAATTGACGCGTTGGAACCCGAAACTGCGACTATGATATTAGAAAATAATGGTTTCATCTCTTCCCGGTCTTCTTTTTTAAGAGTTTGCTGGTAAAGAAACTGTCCCGCTCCCGCTCTTCAAGGGACGCTTCAATATACGCCATGGTTTCCCGCGCCATTGGTATCAGCATTTTCTCAAGCGCGTTCACCCGGCGCTGGGTCTTGCGGACTTCCCGCGCAAGCCTCCACGCAATAGTTCTCACCGCAGCGAGATTGGTCAGAATCTTTAACAGGTTGAAGAATTGTAACACGGTTTCATCACATTCCGCAAATGAATTTTCAGGAGAATATTTTAATTCCGGGTCAGGCGTCTGCACTTCAAGCCCCGGCAGGTTTATGCCCGCTATTTGAAAGCGTTTTTCTCGCAGGTTAAACTTGTACCTGATGTTGCCAGCTATTCTATCAGCGCGTTCGCGTCCCACGGTTATCAGCATACGTTTGAGCGACGGATACGCTTTTTCCACCGCCGCGTCCAGATCTCGCTCAAGCAGCTTCACTTCTTCAACCTTTCGCATCAGCTCCATCACGAGGATTTCACGTTTCTGTTCAAGAAGATCATACCCTTCCTCCGCAGTTACAAGCCGTTCTTTCGTCTTGAGCAAATTGCTTTTTGTCGGCGCAATGGATTCTCTTGGCATTTTTATCCCCAGTTCTCCGCGTCCTTCGCTAAAATCGGGTCAAGGTACTTCTGAATAAGCTCTTGTTTTATACGCAACAATTCGTCTCTCGGTATCTCGGCGAGAACCTGCCAGCCCAAATCAAGCGTGCGCCCGATGTCGCGGTTTTCATTTTCGTCCTGGGTCAGGAAGATCGACTCGAATTTCTGACCGAACTGCAGGTACTGCTTGTCGCCTGCGGACAACTCCTCTTCGCCGATAATTGAGGCGAGGTTGCGCGTCTGTTTGACCTTTGAGTAGGCCGCGAAAAGCTGGCTCGCCACGTCTTTGTGATCCTCCCGCGTCATGCCAGGCCCGATGCCGTCCTTCATTAGACGGGAAAGGCTGGGAAGCCCGGCGACCGGCGGATACACGCCCCGCTGGAACAACTCACGGTCAAGCACGATCTGCCCTTCGGTGATGTATCCGGAAAGGTCGGGGATCGGGTGGCTTATGTCGTCGTTGGGCATGGTGAGGATCGGGATTTGGGTGATTGAACCGGTGGAGCCGGTGATTTTTCCGGCGCGTTCGTACAGGCTCGCCAAGTCAGAATACAAATACCCGGGATACCCTTTGCGACTAGGCACTTCACCCCGTATTGAGGAGACTTCCCGCAACGCCTCGCAGTAGTTCGTCATGTCGGCCATCACGACCAACACATGCATGTTCTCTTGAAACGCGAGGTACTCGGCGGCGGTGAGCGCGCAACGGGGCGCTATCAGGCGTTCAAGGCTCGGCGCGTCCGCAAGAGAGAGGAAGACCACCACGTTGGAAAGCACGCCGGATTTCTCAAAATCGTCAAGGAAGAACCGCGCCACATCGTATTTTACGCCCATAGCGCAGAAGACCACGACAAAAGGCTCATCCGCGTTCAGGATTTTCGCTTGGCGCACGATCTGGGCGGCAAGCCGGTTGTGGGGCAGACCATTGCCCGAAAAAATCGGCAATTTCTGCCCGCGGATGAGGGTGTTCATGCCGTCTATGGCGGAAACGCCGGTCTGGATAAAGTCCCTCGGATACACGCGGGCATAGGGATTGATGGGCAACCCGTTTACATCAATGCAGGTTGATGAAAAGATGGCGCCGTACCCGTCTATAGGCTCCCCCAAGCCGTTGAACACTCGCCCCAAAAGACCGGGTCCGACTCGCATTTCCATTGGTTTGTTCAGGAATTCGACTCGCGCGTCGTCCACCGACAAGCCGGCGGTTGAACCGAATATCTGCACCGCCGCCCACTCGTCGCTTAATTCCACCACGCGCCCCAGCCTGCGCCCTTCTTCACGGTCATACACGGCGACGACTTCATTGAAGCCGACGTTGCGGCTGCGCTGGGTGATGACGACGGGTCCTTCTATTTTGGTGAGACCCCGGTATTCTATGCCTCGCATATTATGCCTCTATGTTCCTTCATCTATATATGAATAATTCGTTGTTATGGCGAGCCTGTTTCAAAACTCGGTATGGCGTTATTATATATAAATGGAGAAAAGAATCAATACACGGGCGTCGCAATGGACGCTTCGCGCTCATTGCGGCGCAGATTATGTCCAATCGCCGGCGCGATAGGACCCACTTGCCCCCACCGCTTTTTGCATTCTCGTAGCGGGCGCAGAAGTGGGCCGTCGTGCCAGATTCTGCGGGGACGAAGTTGACCATCTCCGTCTCGTGGCGGGCAGATCGGAGCGCATTCTCGAAAAGAGGCGGCTTAGTGTCTGACGCTCTCCGCCTGTTCCAGCGACACCCCGCTCCAGGGCATGACGCCCTTCTTGTAAATGACGTAGCCGTAGTCGTCGCAGGTGTCAAACGGAGCGATCCCGGCGAGGAATGTGAGCCACGGCAAATTCGATGAATTGAGTGTCAGCCACCTACAAAGCCGGTGGCTTTGTACTCCTGTAACAATTTCTACTGATCTATATAGTTCATTCAAATCCAGATAAAATGCTTCCACAAACCTTTGTTTTGGATTATTTTTATTTGGAGAAATCATGTTTGCCGATTTTGTATTTGTCAAATATTGCCCGTCGCAGTTTATGATTCGCTATTAACTCTTATGATTTATAATTTGTAATAAGCAATTCGTTTATTTTTCCTCGTCCCCGCGCCTTGCAGTTTACGGCTCTATTTGCGGAAACCTTGAATAGATTATATCCCAGATACGTTCTTTCAAAAAACGTGTCATTAGGATTTACATTTGTCGGATCTGAATTCGAAAGCATAAGTTTGGCGCCGGTTTCTTTGTCAAGTTTTTTAAAAAATTGCGCTAATTCTATTTGCTCTTTGTCGGTAAATTTTGAACCTGTATATGTTGTAAAACTTGATGTTTGTGTTAGCGGTCGGTAGGGAGGATCAAAGTATACAAAAGCTTTAGTATCAACTTTTGAATAACAACTTGAATATTTCGCTTGAACTATTTCAGCGTTTTGTAACGCGGCTGAAACAGATCTAATATTATTTTGATCGAAGATATTCGGGGTTTTATACTTTCCAAACGGCACGTTAAATTCACCTTTTGAATTAATCCTGAAAAGCCCGTTAAAACATGTTTTATTCAAAAATATAAATTGCGCGGCTCTTGGCGTCCAGTTCTCCGACAATTTACCGTAATTTATTTCAAAACGTTGTTCATTGAAATTTTTACGAATAGAAAGAAATAGATAGTTTCTTTTTTCAGACGCCGTTTCGTCATAACGTCTTTGGTATTGTTCCAAATAATCAAGTAATACATCTTGTTTTTTTTGAATAACATTATAGGTCAAAACGAGATCACGATTCAAATCAGAGAGATAAGCATACTTTATTTTATATTTTTCCAAGATAGAAAAATATAATGCTCCACCACCGAGAAATGGCTCAATATAATAATTTATTGTGCCTTCTTTTAATTCATTGGGATAATAACGTTCAAATTGCTCCAAGAGTTGCCCTTTGCCGCCTACCCATTTTATAAAAGGTTTCGCTTTATCCATAATTTTTTTATCTTATCATACCGAGTTTTTATCGTCAATAGGCGTTTTACAAATTTTGCATGGTATTTTATACATAAATTGAGGCAAATTACCCGCGACATGGAGGGCGCGGAGTAACGGTAAAAGCGCGGTTTGTTAAGCAAATTTTATAACTTTTGAAAAATCCGGAAAATTTAGGCAAAGTTGCATATAACGTTTTGGCTATATGCGACGTTTGGGCTGCCCGAATAGACAAAACCGTAGGTTTTGCATGGCCGACAAACTGTGGGTGGAATGTGGCGTGGGAAGGAGCGTAACGACTGACCTAGGCGAATGGAGCGAAGCGAAATGACCTAGCCGACTGAACCCTGAATGGCCGTAGGCCCGGAACGCATACAGTTCTGTTGAGACTGTCGGAAAAGTCCGTCATTACATAAATAGCTACTATATATGTGATATATAAAGAAATAAACACGCTATATATAGTGTTCTATGAGGCCGAAAAATATTTTTCCGACCGCCTCGTTATGCGAAGTGGAGCCGTACACCAATTTTTTAGGGCCTGTCAGATTTTTTGTGTAATTGGCAAAATATCATCAAAATGGGAACCGTTCTTTTCCTTGCCTCAATGGCGAACTGGTCAAGCGCCAGCCACCAACGCTTAATCGGCGCCGTCCATTTTTCCGACGCGTTCCGCGCCGCCAAACACAGCGCCTTGAATATAGCGCCATCGGCCGAAAAGGCCGAGCGGTTTTTGGCGGCTTTACGCAACTGGCAATTCAATGGCTCAATCGCGTTGGCCGCGCAAATCGCGCGGCGCGTTTCCGGCGAATATTTATAATATTCGCGCGGGCCGCTCCAACGCTCGTCCCATGAC
>JAIRTS010000096.1 GCA_031254795.1 Treponema sp. | reverse complement strand
AAAAGAGGACTAAGCGTATTGCAATTTCGCCTGAAACGGCGTACGCTGGCAATGCGTTTAGCGCAACCCAAAATTGGCGTCGTTCTTGCCGGAAGGATCCGGCTTTGGGTCATCTTTTTACTATATAAACCGCCCGTACAGGCAAGTTTCCTGTGTTAAAGTGGAAGCGTCCCGCGCGCCTCCCGCATGACGGCTCTCCAAATGCGGAGCATCTGTGGAGTGTCCGGTTTGAGTCGCGTGATTTCAAAGGGATTTTTGAGACATCCGGCAACTCCGCTTCTGTTATGGGAGAAAAAAAATGCGCCCGCTCTGCGGCAGGCTTTGCCATATCCGTCTGTGAGTCGCGTATATAAAAATTTTAGCTCTTTACAATATAAATAAATAGATAATTTTGGAGAACACGGAGGGAGGGGGTACAGCCAACAAATCGCCAAACAGCTTGTCCACTTTTTTATCTGCGCTCCTTTTGAAAGTTTTCGAATCTTACAAAACAAGTATATATGGCGCCACCGCCGCGTGTCACCCCCTTTTTTGAAAAAGAGCGAATGGCAAATAAAAATTTCACATGTCGTCACCGCGTTTGTCCGTACCGGAAAAAGATGACGTGAAAATCTGGTTGCGAACGCACAGGGTGTGGCGGTGGACGCGGGGCTTGTTTAGAAAACTATTCCGCTTGCAAGTAAACTCGTTGCGCGGGCTAGACGTTCATACAAAAAATGCGTATATTAGAAGTATCATGGGAATAAAACCACCGTCTAAATTTTGGAAATTTTCCTTAATATACATTCTTGTTCTCGTTGTTGGCATCAGCTTTTTTAACCGTGTGACTGCGGGGAAAGCCGCGCCGGTCATTGATTTTTCTGAGTTTAAAGAAAAGATCGTTTCAGGGGAAATCAAACGGGTTGAACTGAGCGATTCGTGGTTCACCGGCTTTTCCACGCCGGAGAAACCGAAAAGCACTCCGGGCGCGCTGGGAACGCCTAGTCAGTTTTTCAAAAATTCCTCCACCGTGACGCCGCTTCCTCCGGTTTCCGGAACGGTGTACAGAACCGTGCCTATTAATGATCCGGAAATCATCAAAATGATGGATGAGCGCGCGGTAAGATACTCCGCGACTTCCCGCGAAGGGACAACTTTTCTGAACATCCTCTTCACGTGGGGCTTGCCCATCATCTTCTTCATCATAGTGTGGCGTTTTCTCTTGAAACGTATGGGAAATTTGGGCGGAGGAATGCTCGCCGCAGGGCAGAGCAAGGCGCTCATCGTGGCGGAAGGCGGCATCGCCACCCGTTTCGCCGATGTCGCGGGCGTTGACGAGGCCAAGGAAGAGCTTGTCGAAGTGGTTGATTTCCTCAAGAATCCCAAGAAATATATTGATATAGGGGGCAAGATCCCCAAGGGCGTGCTTCTGGTCGGCCCCCCCGGCACCGGAAAGACCCTGCTTGCCCGCGCTGTCGCCGGAGAAGCAGGCGTGTCGTTCTTCCGCATGAGCGGCGCGGATTTTGTGGAAATGTTCGTGGGCGTGGGCGCGGCGCGGGTGCGCGATCTGTTCCATCAGGCGAGAAACAAGGCGCCGTGCATCGTATTCATTGACGAGCTTGACGCCATAGGCAAAAGCCGCATCAACAGCATGTCTGGCGGCAATGACGAGCGGGAGCAGACCTTGAACCAACTCCTTGTCGAAATGGACGGCTTTGACACTGCCGGCGGGCTTATCGTCCTCGCGGCCACCAACAGACCCGATGTGCTTGATCCCGCGCTCCTGCGGCCGGGTCGCTTCGACCGGCAAGTGCTTGTCGACAAGCCCGACCTGAAAGGTCGGGAAGCGATATTAAAGATACACGCAAAGAACGTAAAACTCGATTCTCTTGTTGATCTTGACGCCATCGCCCGCATCACGTCAGGGTTTGCCGGCGCGGATTTGGCGAATATCGTGAATGAGGCCGCGTTGCTCGCGGTACGCAACTCCCGTGTGTATGTGAGCCAGAAGGATTTTGAGGAAGCCATCGAAAAAACCGTGGCCGGATTGCAGAAGAAGACGCGGGTGTTGAAGCCCCAAGAGCGAAAACTCACCGCGTACCATGAGACGGGGCATGCGCTGGTCGCGGCTTTTACCCCGGGCGCGGATCCTGTGCAGAAAATCTCGATCATTCCCCGCGGTTTTGCGCTGGGGTACACCTTGCAGATGCCGGTCGAAGACCGCTACACGGTTACCAAGTCTCACCTTATTGGAAAAATAGACACTCTTTTGGGTGGACGCATCGCCGAGGAAATGATTTCGGGTGAATTCTCCACCGGCGCGGCGAGCGACATCACCAAAGCCACTGACATCGCCCGCAAGATGATCACCGATTACGGCATGAGCGACCGCTTCAGGAATGTGGCGCTTACCACACGCGGAACGGGCATGCTCGGCGAATCCCGCGATGAGCCGATGTTTCAGCGAGAGTACTCCGAGGCGACTCAGCAGTACATTGACGAGGAAGTCGCTCGCATAATGGAAGAGCGGTACGCCTATGTCAGACGCCTTTTGGAAGAAAAGCGGCCATTGCTGGACATCATCGCGTCAAAGTTGCTTGAACAGGAATCTTTGGAGGAAAAAGAGTTTAAACGCCTTGTGAGCGGATATTCGGCGGCCAGCCATCAAACAGATATTTCAGCCGCGTCTGGTTCAGCAGTCATAGAGAACGCGCTGGCGCAACCCCTTGACCATAACCCGGTAGACTATAACGTTTCAGTATGAGCGCTTATAAACCGCTTCGCCTCGCGCTTTTTTTCTATGAGTTGTTTCGTTTTATTGACGCGCTGAAAGAGATGCAGGTTTTTTCTTTTATAAACGACCTTGGTCAACCGGACAACCTTCAAATGCTGGTATGGGTTGCGCCGAACATGTTGTTTCCCCTCATGACGCTTTTTTTGTTCCTTGATCTTGCCTCCTACAAATCCTATATTCCACTCTACATAGCGGGAAAATGCGCGACTCTAGCGTTGACCCTCCGTCTTATAGGGGGCGCGTTGTTCTATCCGCCAGGGAATGGCGCGCGTTCCTTATTTTTTATCTTTTTTTTGACGTTTGGCGATTTACTATGTATAATAAGTTTTGTATTGATCAGAAGCGACGTAAAAAAGCGAGAGAAAAACGACGACAAGTCGTCCTCAATGGATGACAAATAAAGAATCCCCGTCATACATGGCGTGCCATGTATGACGGGGTATTGAGGATTTCTCCTTGAAATATTTTCGTATGCGGGAGATCAAATCCTCCGCGTCCCCCAGTTTTCCGCGGCAAGTTGCGGGGTATTAAACCAAAAGGGCTACGCCCTTAATAAAGAATGAAACCGGAGATGAAACATGAGAATAATTCCTGTTGCAAGCGGTAAAGGCGGCGTGGGCAAATCCCTGATCGCCGCGAATTTGGGCGTGGCGTTCGCCCAGGCGGGAAAGCGGGTTGTGCTGTCCGATCTTGACATAGGGGCGTCGAATTTGCATCTGGTTATCGGAAAGCAGGCGCCCAAGGCGGGTATTGGCACCTTTCTGAACGATCCCAAATCGGACTTTTCAAAGGTGCTAACCGACACCGATGTGAAGGGGCTGCGTTTCATTCCGGGCGACACCGAGATACCGGGACTCGCAAATCTGAAGCCTGTCCAACGCAACCTGTTGATCAAAAAATTGCTTTCTCTCCAGAGCGATACGGATATTCTTGTTATAGATTTGGGCGCCGGCACCCATCAATCCATACTTGATTTTTTCCTGCTTTCAGGGCAGGGCATAGTGGTGACGTCTCCCGCAGTGACCGCCGTGCTCAACGCATACGTGTTTCTCAAAAACACCGTGTTCAGAATGATGTACACCATTTTTGTGAAAGGGACCAAGGCGTACGATTTTCTTGAGCAAAAACACCGCGAGGAAAGCGGCGGACCGCACCGTTTGTATATTCCGAAGCTGTTGCCGGAAATCAAGAAGATCGATCCCATCCCATACGAGAATTTTATGGATCATCTCAACAGACTCCACCCCCGTCTTATCACCAACATGATAGAGAACCCCAAAGACGTGGACGTAGGCATGAAAATACGGCGTTCCTGCGAAGAGTACCTTGACATGAGGATCGAGCATCTCGGCGTCATATACCGCGATTCTTTGCAGGACATAAGCCTTGCGGCGCGGCTTCCCATAACGCTGTACAAACCCAATTCCATTCTCTCCCAGGCGATTTACCGCATAGCGGACAAGATACTCTATTCTGAAGAAGATCACTTCTCTATAACGGACAAGGAGATCGATGAGAGTTTTCAGGAAGTGGGGCTGGAAGCCGAGGTTGATTTTGAAAACAAGATGGAATACGTGGAAGATCTCCTCCATTCGGGCGCTTTGTCGCACGGAGACTTGGTGGAAACCGTAAAAACCCAGCAGCTTGAAATAAACAAGTTCCGCAAGGAGAACAATTTCCTTAAAATGAAACTTTCCAAAGCAATTTCTCAAGGCTACAAACCATGATATTATCAATACCCTTCCCTTCGTGGCTTCACCCTGAAATTATTCAGGGCTTTCCCGTGCGGTGGTACGGTCTTATGTACATAGCGGCTTTTGCGACCGCCTTCTTTCTGTACCGCAAACAAATCAAAGAGCGGAATTTTCCTATGAGCGACGATGAGCTTTACGGGCTTTTCTTCAAATGCATCATCGCCCTGCTCATAGGGGCGCGGATATTTGCGACCCTCGTCTACGAGACAAGCGATATATACCGCCGCGAGCCGTGGCTCATTTTTTGGCCATTTAGAAACGGGCGCTTCACGGGGTTGCAAGGCATGAGCTATCATGGCGGCGTCATCGGCGGCGCGTTGGGCATCGTCATCTATTCCGCAGTAAAAAAGTACGATTTTCGGGAGATCGGCGACATGTTCGCGGCGAGCATCCCGTTGGGTTATACGTTCGGGCGCATCGGCAACTTTATCAACGGCGAACTCTGGGGAAGGATAACGGCAAGCCCCCTCGGGATGATTTTTCCGGACGCGACGACCTATCCCGCAAGCCTTGACTGGGTGCGGGAAGCCGCGGAGAAAACCAGCGTTCCCATTCCCACGCCCGACACGCTGATGAACCTGCCCCGCCATCCGTCCCAGCTTTACGAGGCGGTTTTTGAAGGCGTGGTTCTGTGGGCGATCATCTGGCTGTCGCGGAATAAAAAGCCGTTCAAGGGTTTTTTGATTGGACTGTACCTGTTCGGGTACGGTGTCATCAGGTTTATCCTTGAGTATTTCCGCGAACCGGACGTTGACCTTGGCTATCGTTTTGAAATCGTGAAAACATCGCTGCCCCAGGCGTTCTATCATCCGGCCATGTCTTTTTCAACCGGACAGGTGTTGTGCGCGGCGATGGCGGCGGCGGGCATCGTGTGGTGGATTGTCGCGGCGCGGTTGCCGGACAGCAAGTCGATCAGGGTGTATTCCGGTCAGCCCGTGGCGTCCGTAGTGGCAGATCGCGACGCGGACAAGAAGAAACGCCGGAAGCTGAGAAACAAGGCGAAGCGAAAGTGATCGCGCCCCGCCGAAACGCGGTGGGCGCGGACTGGGCGCGTTTCCGGTTTTTTTGTAAACCTTGCGGGGTGGCGGCATCCCCCGTTGCGCGCCGGTATGCGTCCGCTATACGGCGGCTTGCGCTGTTCGTTGTAGGGTGGTATACTATTCGTGATGGCTAAAAGACGTAATATTCTGGTTATTTCCAAATTATTCTACATACTCGGTTTTTTTGCGAGTCTTTTGAAAGGTTCAGGACGTTTTTTGTTCAAAGGACAGATTTCTTTCAAAATACTCGTGATGCAGATATTTTTTACCTTTGTGGAGGCGTTGAGTATAGGGGCGTTTCTGGCCATTGGCATAGGGGGCGCGGCCATCGTCATCGTTATGCCGCTTTTGGCAAGTTTCTCGCAGGAACACCTTATCTATCCCGTGCTTATAACGATGATCACGCGAGAACTTGGACCTCTGCTGACCGCGTTCATCGTCATCGCCCGATCCGGCACGGCAATCGCCACGGAAATCGCCGGCATGGTGATTTCCCACGAGATCGAGGCGTACATATCCGTAGGCATCGATCCGATAGAACACCTCGGGGTGCCGCGTTTTCTCGGCGTAACCGTATCGGTTTTCCTTTTGAATATTTATTTCTCCATATTCGGGCTCGTGTTCTCGTTCATCGTTTCGATGTTCTTCAATTCCATGCCCCCATCCATCTATTTCAACAACCTATTACAAGTTTTAACGATGTCTGATATACTCCTGACTGTAGTAAAAAGCATAGTTTTCGGCATGATCATCTCGACCGTGGCTTTGTACCACGGCTTTGGGGTTGAACGGGCAAGCACCGAGGTGCCGGTGGCAGGCTTGCGCGCAGTCGGTTCCGCGTTCGGCTGGTGCATCTTGATTGATATTCTGCTGTCGGCGATTTATTATGTGGTCGCATGAGGAAAGGGTTAAGAAAAAATGGACGCCGTAATAGAAATGAAAAATGTCTATTTTCAGGCTCAAACTCAGGAAGTAGTCCACGATTTTTCTTTTCAGTTTGAAAAAGGAAAGGCCACCGCCCTTGTCGGACCATCGGGCAGCGGGAAAAGCACGGTATTGAAACTCGCCGCGGGACTTTTGGTGCCTACGGATGGGGATGTCTTTTTTCAGGGATGCAATATTTCCAGTATGACCAGGAACCAAAATCTTTCCTTCAGGAAGCAGGCGTCCATGGTGTTTCAGGACTCGGCGCTTTGGGCAAATCAGAGCCTGCAGCAGATACTGGAATTGCCGCTCAAACTGCACTTTTCGGAAATGAACAAACAGGAGCGGAATGAGCGTATACATGCAATATTGGCGCAGGTTGGGTACAAGAAGCGCCTTGATTTGCGTCCCGCCCAGCTTTCTATGGGCGAGCAGAAACTCATCGCGTTTGCGCGGGCCATGCTCTGCAATCCCGCCATCCTTTTTCTTGACGAATGGACAGAGTCCCTTGACGATTCTTCGGCGGAGTGTCTTATGAATCTGGTGCGGGAGCGGCAGCGGAACAACGACACCATCATTTTTGTCAGTCATAACTTCAAAGTCATCAAGCAGCTTGCCGATTATATTTTGATGATTGTAAACGGACAACTCAACCGGCTGTTCACCCGCGAGCAAATCGCGCGTGATGAAAGTATGGCCCAGCATATTGAGAAAGGAATAGCATTGTGAAGTTTAGCATTCGTTTCGCCGACCAAATTGTAGGCTTTTTCGTCATTCTGGCCATTGCGGCGCTTATTTTTGTGGTGATTTTGATAGGAGGTAAACAACGCTGGTTTGTGCAGGATCCTACCTATAAAACCTATTTCTCAAGCGCGAATGGACTTGGAGAGAACATGGCGGTAATCTATAAAGGGTTTCCCATAGGCAATGTGAAGTCCTTTGTCTTAACCGATGATGATGAGGTTGAGGTTGTTTTTTCCATATACAGAGAATATTCGGCTCGGGTCAAGGAAGGTTCGCTGGTTGAACTTAATGTAAGCCCCATAGGGCTTGGCAATTCATTTGCCTTTTACCCGGGGCTCGGCGAAAAGCTTCTCGCGGAAAATTCCTTCATTCCCACTGTGTCCTCTCCTGAAGGGCAGAATTATATTCAGCTTAAAATATCTTCGGCGCCGGAGAAAAGCGACAGCATCACCAACATCCTTTCCCAGGTTGAAGAAATCACCAAAAATCTGAATGTAGTCCTTCTTGATGTACAGGCCGCGTTTGAAGGGACGGATCAGACCTCGCTGGGACGTACGCTAGGCGGAGTTGAAGCCACGATTGCCGGCGCAAGCGCGCTGCCCGCCACTTTGGACGGTACGCTTGCCGGCGTTAATGACATGCTCGCATCCTTGCAAGTCCAGTTGAACGAGACGCTCTCCAACCTACAGCCGATTTTAACCGATGTGAACGCGCTCACCGGCGCGCTCAATGAACCTGATGGGCTTGTGCATTCGGCGCTTGACACTGACGGGCCCATTTACACCGAACTCGTCAAGACGCTTAGTTCCATAAGCGCCACGATAAAAAACTTGGATGACACGACTAAGTTGTTGCCCGGACAGCTTCCCGGCATATTGATGGAAGTGCGGAATGCGCTCAAAAACGTCAACGATCTGTTGATTTCACTTGAAAACAATCCGCTTTTGAAAAACGGCATTCCCGCTCAAGTGGAGACCCAATCAAGCGGTACTAATCCGAGGGATGTGGAGTTTTAGATGATGAACAGAAAAAAAACGGCGTTCTATGGAGACGCCGCCTTGCATGTATGGGAAAAGCCCTACGCCCTATTGTTTTTTATTCTGGCGCCGCTTTTGTGGGTCGCATGTTCTTCCGCGCCCAAGCGTCCCGCCGAGATTTTCAATGTCCGCCAACTGGGAGAAAATCAGCTTGATCTGGTGAACAAGGCGGTGGATCAGGGTGACTATGAGCGGGCGTTTGAGTTGCTCACAGAAGCCAGACGGCTTGCGGTATCCACGGATTATCCGAGTCTTCTGGTTCGGACGAAACTCGTGGAAGGCGGCATTCTGTACAATCAGGGCGAGGTGGAGCAGGCCGAAGCCGCGTGGAACGCCGCGCTCTTGGAAGCGGAACGTTCCGGCGAAACGGAGCTTGCGGCCCAAACGCGAATTTACCTGGCGCGGAACGCCTTAATAACGAAAAAAACGTCGCCCAGCGAGGTCGCCGCTCAGGTGACGAGGGAAATCGGGTCCATAAAAAAAGATACGCTCTCCATCGCGTTGGGGTGGAATGTCATTGGCTTGGCCGAAAAGGAAAAGAATAATTACGCCGTTGCGGAGACTTATTTCAAAAAGGCTCTGGCTATTCACGAGAAGGCGAATTATCTGGAACAAGCCGCGTATGACTGGTACCTTATCGCTTCATCCCGTTCCATGTCGGGACAGTTTGCGCCGGCGATTGAAGCGCTCAATGCCGCGATTCAATTTGACCGCAGGGCGGAAAACACATGGGGGCTTGCCTCGGATTGGCGGGCGATGGGGGATGTCTACAGGAAAGCCGGAAAACCAGCCGAGGCGAAGGCGGCGTACGCTCGCGCCGCGGACATTTACCGCTCAATAAACAGGCAGCGGGAAGCGGAAGACGCTGAAAAAAGGACGCAGATATGAACAAAGCGTTATTTTGGGGAACATTTTCCATTTGAGGCGCGCATCCGTATTGACAACCTTTATTTATGATAGTATTATATCTATATTATGGAAATATCAACGCAAGCGAAGAAAGCGCAGTTATTTTTCTTTTTGAAATGCCTCGCCGCCATTTGGTTTGGCTGTCTTGTATATGCTGTGCTTGCGTTTACTGTGGGAGGAAAAGGGCTGATCGCCTTTAATGCCCTTACCCAAGAGCGGGACAGACTGCAAGCGAATTTCAACACAATACGTGAAACCAACAAGCGGCTGAACGTCAGGAATATTTTATTCGGCAGCTACGAAAACGATCCACAGAATCCAACGCCGGCGGATTCCGACACTATTTTGATAGAGGCGCGAAACATGGGCTACGGCGTCTCCGGCGAAAACGCGATTCATTTCAATGGCATTGAACGCACGGAGAAAACCTACATCGATCCGGGAACGCCGGAATACGCTTTCAAGGTGAAGGGTTTTCCCGATTATATGCTCAAAATTATTTCCTTTTTATCAGCCGTTTCGTTGTTGCTCTGTCTTATCTTGCCTGACATTCTGGCATTCTGCCGCCATCTTTACGAAGAAAACTCCAGTCTCCGTCAACATCGCGCGATTTTCTTTTGAAAGAAGCCGGCTTGCGCAAGAGCCGGTTTTGAACGCGGAATTCCGCCCGGATTGTCGTGAGGATATCTAATTATGCGAAATGAGGGCAAAAAAAGCGGTGTCGCCGCTTTTACCAGAGCGTGGGATTGACGAACGCTTCAGTCGCAGGGCAGACGTGCGGTTATAAAGGCATGAAACCCTCTACGCGAATCAAAACTGTATTAGCCGCGTTGCCGGTTGCGCGAGAGCCGGTCAGGAGGGGGACAAACCGGGAACATTCCATTGAGCCGGGATTTTTACAGGCCGCCCGTCTGAATCGACAAAAGCCCATGTAACCATGGCGTCGGCTATCTCGTCTTCGCCTCGCAGAATTTTCTGCGCTATGGCGCCGCTTACGGCGCCCCTTTTCGTGGGCCATGAACGTATGACGAGTTCCTCGTCCGTTTTCGCGGAGCGCTTGTAGTCGATTTCAACGCGGGCGACATACATCCCATACCCAGCCGCTATCGCCGCGGGGTAATCAAACCCAATGCTTTTAAGAAATTCATACCGCGCGTATTCGAGGTAGTTGAGATAATTCGCGTTATTGACATGTCCATAACTATCGCACTCGTACGTGCGCACTCGTAAA
>JAIRTS010000075.1 GCA_031254795.1 Treponema sp. | reverse complement strand
GAAGGCGGCGGATTGCTTCCCGCCAGCCTTTCCAGACCTCAGAAGGGCGAGGCCGCCCGTTATCCAGAGGACATGATCATCGGGGAGTTGGGGATCGGCGAAGCGCCGGAAGAGGCGTATGATTATGTAAAAAAGACGCTCGGCGGCTTTTTCGGTCAACAACAAGAAGCCGAAGGCGTAAGCGGCGATGTATGGCAACGTACAAAATCCTCCATTGGTGTGATTTCTCCGCAGAAATTCCGTCTTGGCGGCGGGAGAAAGGAGGCGGATGGCAACACGTCATTCATATTCCGTTTCATTGGCAGGGAGCAATGGGTTGTTGGGGAGATTTACGTCAGGTTTCAAGACGCCGCGCCAGTGACAAGGCAAGAAGAAACCGCCGCGCAAGACGATGAAGCTGTGGAAGCCGCCGGGACGGTGGAAGACGGCAATGCGGAGCCTGTCGCGCCGCTGGATGAGAACACCGCGCCTGTGGATATCGAATATACCCGGGCTGGTTGGCGGGTTGATGATATTATTCTGGATGATCCCAAATACATCGGTGAAAGCGGCGCGGTTTATCGGTACGATTTTTCGCCTTACGAGCGGTTCTTCTGATTGGCGCCGCCCTAAGCGCTAAACTTGACCCACAAAGTTGTTTTCCCAAAACTTCAGTTTTGGGAAAGCCTCTATGCCCCCGTAAAATGCCGGAAAAAGGCCGGTGATTTCAAGAGCTTTGGAGAGAAGATGTCAAGGGGACCGGGCGTGTCGCGGCAAACAGGGTATAGAACGCCTGTTGGGAAGGAAGGGCGATTTTCTGTTCCCGTTTGGGACGAGACGGTTTCATGCGTATAACCTGCGGCGCGGGATGGTGGATGCGCCGTGGTGTTACAAGAGGTGAAAGCGGGGAATGGACGCTGAGGCGCGAATGCGAAGGGGAGCGCAAACCGTCGTGTTTCTGTGGGGATCGAAAAACCAAAGAGGCCGGTGAGCGGGGGTTTGAAGCCTTAAAAAGAACCCGAATGAGGAAATATGGGGACAAAGAGCCGAGCGAGACGCGAAGAGCGTATAACCGGCGTGTGACAGCGGCGGAGGATTGAGATGGCGTTCAAGAGGTTGAAGTCATTGTTCAAATGCCATGAAATACCGGCGTATGTTAAGCCGAGCGCCCTGTCATGGTTTTGCGGGAAATTGTTATTGGCGGCATCTGTGAAACATGGATAAACGGAGGGTGTTTTTCCCTCTCTACGGAAAGGGATTCCCGATAAAGTGTGGCCGTTATGGAGTGAACAACGGCTTATGCCGGTCAAGCATATACTCCTTGAGACAATCTCCGTTAGGGGAATGGTTTAAAAACATGCGAAACCCTGCGCCGATTCTAAAAGAAAGGGCGTGATCCATTTTATATCAATCGTAAAAGGCTGTTCCAAAACTAACCCGAACGTAGTTCGCAAGCTATATTCGTAAACTATGTTCGCGTTTTGGGGCCAGGATCATCTCATTACAGATTTAAAAAAAATGGCGTCTGGGATGGTGATTGCGAGTTGTTTTTGACAAAAGATTGGCGAAAACAAACGAAGAGTTGTCCGAAAGGATTATCGCGCAAGAAATAGACAAAGAAAATACTTTAGACGCTTTGCCTGAAGAGTATAATGAAGAAGCCTGAAAATGGACGGCTTCGCGTCATTGCCACGCGCTAAGGTCTGTGTCCAGCCCCGCTATACGCTATATTCCACAAAAACAGACCCTGCGGTGGGGCTGTCGGCCCCGCCCTGTTTCTATCCTTGCTGTCGACAAGCGATTGAAACCCGGCGGCGGACACGTCTTTTTCTTCGCAAAACAGCAGAGTTCCCGTGATGGAGCGCACCATCTTCCATAAAAAGGCGTTTGCCGTAATCTCAAAGACAAGAATATCTCCCTGTACAAAAAAGCATGCGTTGAAAATGTACCGGAAGCGGGATTCGCCGGGATCTTTCGGCGTCGCAAAGGCGGAGCAATCCATCTCGCCCCGCAGGAGCCGCGCATACGAATTGAGGCGCTCTATGGAAGGACTGCTCCACAGTTGCAACGCGTATCGCAGTTCGTGAGGAAGGGCATGCCTGCCCGCGATGATGTGATACCGGTATGTCCGCGCCTTTGCGTCGAAGCGGGCGTGAAACCCGCTGCAGATTTCCTCAGCCGCAAGGACGCGCACATCCCGCGGCAAAAGGCTGTTAAGCGCAGGCGTGAAGCGTTCGGGGGCTATGCTCTGTATATCGGTGTAAAAGTTGGCGATCTGACCGGCGGCGTGGACGCCCGCGTCCGTACGCCCGGAACCGGCGAGACTCACCGGATGTTTGTGCAACTTTTGCAGGGCATCTTCTATGCAACCCTGCACCGTACGGCGCGGCGCCTTTCGCGGCGTCGCCGCGAGATTTTCCCGCGTTGTTTCCCGCGTTTTCTGGGTTTGCCAGCCCGAAAAATCAGTGCCGTCATAGGCGATCAGCAGTTTGATATTCCGGTTTAAGCCTTTTTCAGTCGTCAATTTCATTCAATTCTTTTTTGATGCGGTTGTAAAGGTTTTTGGCAAGCTCCAGCAGAGGCCCCGGCTTGTTTTTAGACGACTTTCCTAAACCAAACATCTTTGCAATGGTACGTTTGACGCTCTCGAGTGACGCGTTGCGCTGCTCAATAGTACTGGCGCATCCGTATTTCAGCGTGAGAAACCCCATAAGATATAGGGCGCCCTCATATCCGTAATTTTTATCCGTATCCGGACCCAGATTCTTTGCGGCGGAAAGCGCTTCCTCTCCTGACTGCTCAAACGCCACCGCCTTGCTGTACAGATACTGGGCTTTTTTCTTAAAGAGGGTGGCGACCCAATCGTAATGCTCGCCAGGCATCTTTTTATGCAGATCTTCACAAAGCCACGCGACGCGCAACGCGGCTATCCCCTGCTTAATGGTAGGCGAGAAATTTTTGGAGAAATAGTCATAGCAGCGCAACACCAGATACTGGGACGCGGCTCCCGTCATTAACGTCCTGTTCTCATAGAAGTCGACGTTGGGAAAAAGAAGGGCGATTTCGGCTTTTCTTTCATCGCGGGATTGACTGACATCAAAGCTCAAATCTTCGCCCAGGAGCGCGAAATCCTTGTCCATGGCCGCGTACCAGCATTCGGGGCATACCGTCGCTTGATAGACGAGCGGGTAAACCTCCCCATATTTTGCGGAAGGCTCGTACATGCGGTGCAGTTCGTCGGTAAGCTCGCCGGCTATGAGCCTGCCGCCGCCCGACAGCAATTCTTCGCGGCGAAAAACGGTCTCGCACGCAGGGCAGAGGAACTCGTCCTTTGACCAGAACGAGACCTTTACATCATGTTCTTCCATTTTACATCCTTTTAGACATGCGTCTAGACATCCATCTTATAGACTTTTTAGTCCACTGACGTTCAGTCTACTTCAAATTCCAATAAAAGTAAAGATTTTATTGGAAAGCGCGGGTGTAATACTCCGCCCTTCCGGATACACCGGACGGCGCGGACAAAACGTTTGACGGGCGAAAATTTATTGATAATTTTTGTTGACGGTTTGCGAAACCTGTGCTATATTTCTAACATCCAGTTTGGAGATAGAGAAACCTTTCTTTGTGGATTTAATCATGCAGTACTTTGATACTCACGCCCATTTGGGGCTCATTTATGATGACCCTATTGAACAGCTTATGGTTATTCAGGAAGCCCGTCAAGTCGGCGTTTCCCGTCTCATGTCGATTTGCAATAATCTTCATGATTTTCAGCAGGTATATAAGAATTTGAGATCATCTGAAAGCGTTTACTTCGCTGTAGGAGTTTCCCCTGTCGAAGTGCAAACGCCGGGCAGGGATTGGATTCAAATAATAGAACAAAGCGTGCGCCTGCCCCATGTCATTGCCATAGGCGAGATCGGGCTTGACTACTTCCGCAGCTCAGGCAACAAGAAAGCGCAGATCGAATTGTTTATCAATCAACTCGACATGGCGGCGAAATTTGACCTGCCGGTAATTATCCACAACCGCAACGCGGGCAAGGATATACTGGATGTTCTTCGGGATCGATTGCCGCCTCGGGGCGGCGTCCTGCACTGCTACTCGGAAAACGCCGAGTACGCGAAACGCGCTCTCAGACTCAACCTGTACTTTTCATTTGCGGGCAATTTAACGTACAAAAACGCAAAAAATCTCCATGAAACCATTGGCGTCCTCCCGCTTGACAGAATACTGATCGAATCGGAAAGCCCGTTTATGGTGCCTGCCGAATACCGGGGCAAGCGCAATATGCCGAAATATCTGCCCATCACAGCGCGTTTCCTTGCGTCCATGCTTAATATGGACAGGGAAGAAGTGGGACGGCAACTTTGGGAAAATTCCAACCGTTTCTTTGGCCTGCCGCCCGCCTAAACCGTTTAGACAGCCGTAAACGCCTCTTTCCCAACGCCGCACCGAGGGCATTTCCACGTGTCGGGCAATTGCTCGAAGGGGATATCTCCATCATAGACATAGCCGCAGAGGGGGCAAAACCATTTTGTGCCGGCGGCGGCGTCCGCGTCGCGGTCTTGGGGAGGCTTGCCGCTTTCCTTGAATTTCTGGAACGCCTCGCTTACAGCCGCCCTCATCGTCGCTTGATAATCGCCGTAAATAAGGGGCTTGGCGGGATTTTCGCCGCTCCCGGCGCCACCGTTCTCGGCGTCAGTCACCTCACTGATGAACATGGTGTGCGTGGCAAATTCAAGAGAATTGACCACACGAAACCGGAGGTACGCGCAGGCATTGTTGAGGAATGGCAACCCATCCTTGATCGTATGCGGCACATTCACCCATTTTTCAACATTGCGTCCTGATTGGAAGCCAAAATTGCCGATGACAAACGGATCGACGTTCGCAGGAAGTACGGAAAGGGTGTATTCGCCGGTCTTTTTTATACATTCATTGGTGTAGTTTTTTTTCATACAGGCAAGCGTCACCAGCGGGTTGTCTCCCGCGGCGACTTGCCCCACCGCGTCTACTATGCATCCGCCCAAACCTTTTTCGGTTTTCACGCCGGTTACATAGAGTCCGTAGGAAAGTTTAAATAACGCGCTTGTATCCATTATGGTTCTCCTTTAATGCCGTTTCAAACGGCGCTGTAAATTGGGTAAGGCCATTAACCCACAGGCTAAAAGCCACAGTTCCCTGTATATAGGAACAATTCTTATTAATAGTATAGTGTATTACACAGGGATAGCGCAAGTCCTTGTTGTTCCGGTTGCATTATACATCGCCTTCAAACGGCAATGGTGTGAGACGGAAGAGACGCGCCGCCTCGCAACGCTCTTCTCTTTTTTTGCGCTACGATACGAACGCCATCCGCGCCACGTGAATTTATCGCACTTTTACGAGTTCAATTTCAAAGACAAGGAAGGAATTCGCCGGAATCGCGCCGTTTCCCACGTCCTTGTCCCCATAGGCGAGTTCCGGCGGCAAAACGACGAGTCGCCTTTCATTGAGTCTCATATCCAGCGCCGCTTCGTCAAATCCCTGAATCATACGTCCCATTCCCACTTGGAATTCTACGGGGCCGCCGTGTATATCGGACGAATCTATCACTTCCCCTGAAAGAAACGAAAGTTTATAGGTTACCGACACGAAGGCGCCTTTAGTCGGTTTCGCGCCTCTGCCTTCCTTTTGGATGAGGTGATAGGCGCCGGAAGAGGTTTGCTGGGCGTTGGGGTATTTTTTCTGCGCCAGCGCGATATCCGCATCCCGTTTCGCCTTGATTTTGGCTTCAGCCCTTTGCCTGGCGGTTTGCCGGAGCGAGTCAAACGCCGCTTGATCAGCCCTGAAAGCGGTTGCGTCAGATCCGTTGCGGATAATGGAAACGCTTACAATCTTGTCGCCCTGTTTGATGCGGTTGACTATATCCTGCCCCTGCGCCACGCTTCCAAAGATGGTGTGCTTGTTGTTGAGCCACGGGGTTTCTACAAGAGTGATGAAAAACTGGCTGCCGTTAGTGTTCGCGCCCGCGTTCGCCATAGCAAGTACGCCGGGCTTGTTAAAGGTGAGGCTTGGATCGAATTCATCGGCGAACTGATACCCGGGACCGCCCCGTCCGGTGCCAAGCGGATCGCCGCCCTGGATCATGAAATCGCTCTGGTCGTCGTTGGCGCGGGAAATGACGCGGTGAAACGTCAGCCCGTTGTAAAAAAGTTTGCCGCCCACACTGTTCATCTTCCCCTCGGCAAGCGCCACAAAGTTGCAGACCGTAAGCGGCGCTTTCTGATATTCCAGACGGACCACTATGTCCCCCCGCGTGGTGGCAATTCTCGCAAAAAGCCCGTTTCCCAGC
>JAIRTS010000196.1 GCA_031254795.1 Treponema sp. | reverse complement strand
GGATCCTGCGGAACCGCAGTTGACGCGGTGAAGGCATGCCGCGTTGACTGGACGCTAAAAGACGGCAAGTGGGTGATGAGTGAAATTCCCAATTCCGAATTTGAAATCGGCGCGGACCTTGTGCTTTTGGCAATGGGCTTCACCCATGTGGCGCAGGAAGGCGTCGCTCAAGACCTTAATCTTGAGTTTGACGAGCGCGGCAACATCCGCACCCAGGGGAGTTTTCACACGTCGAATCCCAAAGTCTGGGCTGCGGGAGACGCCCGTTCCGGCGCAAGCCTTGTGGTTCGCGCCATTGCGGATGGAAGAGCCGCGGCGCAGGCGATTATAAGAAAACTCGGCGCGTAAGAGAGGGACTTCGAGACGCGGGCAGTTCCGCCTTATGGTACCGACCGTCCCGTCCCGCTCACAGTAAACTCCGTTTGGAATTCGTTTGAAAATCCACCGGTCATTCCATTGTTATTTCAATATAGTCCGGTGACAGAAGCCCCCTTATTTTCAACAGATTTAATTTCAGCGAAGGTTGTACCCAAATCGCCGCCCCGGGCGGTTATCCTCATAACTCCCGCCATGCCCGCCCGCACAACAGCCAACGCCTTTCCGTAATAAGTGGTGAAATTGCCGTCAATATATGACTCCGCCGTGCGTGGGTTCGCGCTTCCAAATGCCAGCAGCTCGCCTCCTTCCACGGACACCGTGATCTTTGTATCCGCGTTACATTCGACTATGCCGTTTTCCCCGACAAGTTCTATATTGATATAGACAATGCTCCCGGCACGAACAGCGTCTTCTTCCGGCTTGACGCTAATGGAGATTTTGTCCACAGCCGATTCCAGTTCACCGCGCCCTGTCTCATTGCCGTTTATGGCGCGGCTCACAGCAGTCAGTTTGCCTGGTGTGTATTTTGTTTTGAACACCGCCCGGCAATCTTTAACCCGCTTTCTGCCAAGGCGTTTGCCGTTCAGCAGCAAGTCAACCGTGCGTGTATCCGCGTCTGTGTACACTTCCACAATCGCCCTATTGCCCTCGCAGTCTTTCCATGACCAGCTTGGGATGGCGTTGGTCCCCCGCCACACCATCTTTGTAGGCTCCACTTCGGGATGGTTTACCGGCTGTATGGCAATAACCGGGTTTTTCAACAAGCCCCAGGCGGCTTGGGCCAGAAAGATTTCGCCTGTAGGATTGCCCAGAATGTCGAGTGCGCCGGTGTCTGCAAGCAGCCAGGGGTAGGGCTTGTCAAAGCCCTTTCCATCCGGCGTATAAGCCCACGCGCCCAGGCCGTTTTCGCCCAGGTAATCCCAAGCTGTCCACATAAAGTCACCAACAAGGTAGGGGTACTTCTTTACCATCGCCCAGTTCTTGATGATGTCCTGGGGAAACGTTTCAGCGCCGAATAGTACCCGCTCTGGATGCACATTACCTTCCAGAGGATAACGACCCGAGCCGTAGTTGTAGCCCGCGATGTCCAGCGAATCAAGGCCGGGGCTGGTGGCAATATCGGCACGTTTTGAGTTGCCGGCTTTGTTCTGCCGCGTCCCCACCATTGATGTGATCATGTTGAACATGGTACTGCTCATACCGCTCATATCCGGCGTTTTATCATGGTTTAGGCCGCCGCCTTCTTTATAAATGCCTTTACCTCTCGCAGAACTGTCGATGATCATCAAATTGAAGCCGCCGGTTACGGCGCGGTTCCTGTCCAGCGAATGGAACAGTTCCACAAGTTCTTTGGTAAGCCCGACACCTTTTTTCGTGGCGGGTTCGCTCACCTCGTTACCGATGGAGTACATGATGACACAGGGATGATTGAAATCCCGATCAACCAGAGACTTAATGTCAAACTTGTAGTTGGCGGCAAAGTCTTTAGCATAGTCGTTTTTGTTTTTATGGTTGTACCACATGTCCCAGGTTTCATCGATCACATACACGCCTAGCCGGTCGCAGGCGTCAAGTAACGCCGTGTTCGCAGGGTTGTGGGCGCTACGGATGGCGTTGAACCCCGCCGCCTTGAGCATACGTACCCGGCGTTCCTCCGACTTGGCGTAACTGCATGCGCCCAGAATGCCGTTGTCGTGGTGGACGCACCCGCCCCGCAGCAATGTTTCCCTGCCATTGATGAACAGCCCTTTAGCGCTCCATTCCACAAGGCGTATTCCGAAAGTTTCCATTACCTCATCAACAACAACATTGTTTTCCAACAGTGTTACGTGGCATTGGTACAGTTCCGGTATTTCATCGTTCCAGAGTTTGGCATTGGGTATTTCGATCTCAACAGATTTTTTACTGTCGAGTGCGATCCCATCGATAACAGGCTTTCCGTTGTCCAGAATTTCAACCCGTACGGTATCGCCGCCGGTATGCGCCGTATCAACCTTGATTTTCGCCGGGCTGTATGAAATGGTGGAGACCTTTACCCCGTCAATGTCGATGTGGCTTTTGCCTGAAAGGAGCAGCCATACCGGGCGGTAAATGCCGGAGCCAGTGTACCAACGGCTGTTCGGCTGGTCGTCGTTGCGGGCGATTACTTTAACAGTGTTTTCCCTGCCGTAGTCCAGCGCATCCTTGGCATAGACATAAAACTGTGAATAGCCGTAAGCGCAGCCACCAATTTCCCTGCCGTTGATGTAAACCGTACTGTTTTTGTATACGCCCTCAAATCTAAAGCTGACGGATTTCTCCGCCCAATCTTCCGGTACGAAAAACGTCTTTTCGTACTCGTATACGCCGCCGGGGAAAAACGCTCCCGCGCTTCCGCTTGGGCTTTGCGAATCTCGTTTTTCGTGAATCATCGCGTCATGGGGCAGGTCGACTACTTTGACTTTTTCCATCCCTTGTATTCTGAAATTCCAGCCGCCGCAAAAGTTTACTGTTTCCATTGCACCTCTCCTGTTATCCGGCTTTCACTTCCACCGGCTTGTTGATCTCCGGCTGTAGTTTGTCTATCTTGTAAAACAGCATCATCACGCCGGTAAGCGTAAACACGACAGCAGGAACAATCCCCATAAGCAGGCGGATGGCGAACAGCGCGGATTCGGGCTGGGTCTCAAGCGCGCCGTCGTAGCCGCCCGCCGCCATCAGAAACCCTACCAGTCCCGACCCCAGACCGCCGCCCAGTTTTCCGGCAAAGCCTTTTATCGCGCCGATGGTGCCGTCCATGCGCCTGCGTCCCTTCCATGCGTTGTAGGAGCCGCAGTCGATCATCATGATGTCGGTTAAATAAGTGATCGGGAGCGTGCCGACGCCGGTAAGTATCGTGGCGACAATGATCATGGGTACGTTTCCCCCGGCTGCGAATAACACGATTCCGCTTGCCGCGTACGCTATACATCCGGCCAGCGCCATTTTCCCCGCCGGGATTTTTTTCATCATCAGCGGGAAGAAAAAAAGCAGCGGCAAAACAATCATGCCAAACGCCTGCGTTACCCCCATCAGTTCTATGTTACCCACGACATAGGCAAAGAAGTAGGTGCCTGCTCCCATGCCGGTAACCATGCTGTAAAACAGCCACATGAGCGACACCATGAGCATATAGGGATTGCGCGTGAGCAGGGTTGTAACATCCTTAAAACTCGCTTTTTCTCCGGCTTCTTCTTCCACCTGAACCGTTTCCTTGACAAACACAAAACGCAATATGCCGATAAGCCCCAGCGGAACGGATACCATTGCCATAAGCCCGCTCCATCCGGCGGGGGATGTGGCGACGCGGTTCATCAATACCGGAAACGCGATGCTCAGGGCGACGGAACACAGCATAATCACAATGCCGCCGAACGAGGCGTTCCGTATCCGCTGGCCGTTTGTGGCGAATGACCGCACAAAATATACGTTCTGGCTGGATTGCAACAGGGTGAGAAAAATGGCGGTAACCAGCGAATACATAGCGGCAACCCAGACGCACTTTACCGCAAGGCTCGCGTTCTCCGGCGTGGAATACAAAAGCCACGTACAAAGCCACACTCCCAGAATGGCGAATTCGTAGGGACGCCCTTTGCCCCATCTGGTTTTTGTCCGGTCAATGAGAAAGCCCGCGAACAGGTCGGTAACGCCGTCCGCGAGTTTCGTGATCATAAGCAGGGTTCCCACCAGGGCGGGCGGCATTTTCAGCGTGTCCGTGCAGTAAATCGTGATAAAGCCCAGAACGATAAAGTTCGCCGCCGCCGAGACGCCCCGCGTCTGCCACGCCCAGAATTTACCCGCGCCGATCCGGTCGGGGTTTTCTTTCTTTACTCTCTTTTCTTTAGCCATTTCAGTTTCCTCCAATAGTACCATTACTGTTCATTTTGATGAGCAGATCTTTAAGCGCGTTTCTGTTTTCTTCCGGCGCGAAGGTCAGCATGAGCGACAAGGGCTGGTTCAGCAGCCCGTCAATGAGGGAACCGCCCGCCGCCTGCCCGCCCGCGTGTTGGCCGATTTTATCAAGCAAACCCAGCGGGATTGAATCGCCTGACTTATAGCCAATCGCGTCCAGCAAGGCTTGGGGGATAAAACCGGCCTGAGCCATGCCGGACATCATGTAGCCCAGGTTGTCTTCGATAAATTTCCTGCCATCGGGATGTTTGGCGAATTGCTTCATGGGCGAGGTTTCGGTATATTCCTCAAGCTCCAGGGGTTCTTTGGAGCGGACTTCCACCGGCGCTTCAAGAAGAATATCATGCGCGTTTTCCCCGATCTGCACGGTGTAGACGCCACTTTCAACGCTCCAGTCATGCGCCCTTTCGTTCCAGAAAGCGAACGCCCGCTTCTCAAGAACCACGCTGACAGTTTTACTTTCGCCACTCTGCAAGTCAACCTTGGCGAATTCTCTCAACTCCCGTACCGGGCGAATCATTTCACCTTTGGGCGGCGCGACATAGACCTGCGCCACTGCCTTGCCCTCCCGCTCTCCGGTATTGGAAACTATAACGGAAACGGTGAGCGTCTCATCGTCGTTCATGCTTGTCTTGTCGAGGGTAAGGTTATCGTAACGGAATGTCGTGTAGGAAAGTCCGTGTCCAAACGGGAACAGGGTTTCCATCTCCTTGGTTTCGTAGTAGCGGTACCCGATGAACATCCTTTCGGAATACAGCGCCTTGCCGTTTTCACCCGGATAGGACAAGTACGCGGGGCTGTCGGACAGTTTTTTGGGGAAAGTCTCCGCCAAATGGCCCGACGGGTTTATGTCGCCGTAGAGCGCGTCAACAACCGCCTCGCTCACAGCCTGCCCGCCCAGATATGCTTCCAGTATCGCCGGCACGGAATCCGCCCAGGGCATTTCCACGGGGCCGCCGTTGTGCAGGACTACTACCGTGTTCGGCTGCGCGGCGCGGACGGCCCGTATCAGGGCGTTGTGTCCTTTGGGCAGGCGCATATCCCGGCGGTCTATCCCCTCGGTTTCCATGATGTCCGGGAGGCCCGCGAATACCACCGCGACATCGGACGCTTTCGCCAGCGCCGCCGCTTCCTCGATCAGCGCTTCCGTTGTCGAGCCGTCCTTGCCGTCATAACCCCGCGCAAACCCGACCGCAAGAGCGGCGGCTTTGGCGGCGTCGAGCGCGTTTGCCACGCGGCAGGAGCGGATATGGCTTGAACCGCCGCCCTGATAGCGAGGAGAGGCGGCGAAATCGCCGATGAACGCGGCTTTCGCGGTCTTTGCCAGCGGCAACAAGCCGCCCTCGTTTTTGAGCAGAACGATAGACTGGCTTGCGATTTCACGCGCCAGGGCGTGGCCCGCCTCATAGTCGAATTCAACGCCGTCCTTGCGTTCCTCCTGTCCCCGGAAGGCGAGGGCAATAACCCGCTCACAGCAGGCGTCAAGTTTTTGTTCCGGCAGGCGGCCATCTCGTACGGCTTTTACCAATTCCCCATCGGTATTTTCGGCAGGCATAGTGAGATCGCATCCCGCAGCAATGGCGGCAATACGGTCATGCACCGCGCCCCAATCGCTGATGACAGTTCCCTCAAAACCCCACTCGCCGCGTAACACTTCTTCAAGATATTTTTTGTTTTCCGTACCGAAAACGCCGCCGATTTTATTATACGAGGCCATAACAGTCCAAGGCCGCGCCTTCTTTACTACTATTTCAAATGCCGTCAAATAAATTTCCCGCGCAATTCTCTCTTCCATTTCCGAGGAAGAATCGAAGCGGCGGTATTCCTGGTTGTTGGCAAAAAAGTGTTTGACGCAGGCGCCCGCCCCTTGGCTTTGAAGCCCTTGTACAAAGGCGGCCCCCAGTTCCCCGGCAACCAGCGGGTCTTCGCTGAAGTACTCAAAATTGCGCCCGCAAAGCGGCGTGCGCTTCATGTTGACGCCCGGACCTAAAAGCGCGTTCACGCCCAAAGCCTGACATTCCCGCCCGATTTCCTCGCCCATCTTGCGCAGCAAATCCCGGTCGAAACTCGCCGCGCTGGCGCAGGCCAGGGGAAAACAAACCGCCTCTTTCATGGCGCCCGCGTCAAAATTATTGGCGCCGTCCCCCTGCAAGCGCAAACCGTGCGGCCCGTCGCTCATACGGAAAGACGGAATCCCCAGCCGTTCCACCGCCTTTGAATGCCAGATGTCCCGGCCCGAGCAAAGAGCGGCCTTTTCTTCCAACGTAAGTTGTTCAACAAGTGTTTTGATTTCTTCTTGTCTCATGCAATCAATCTCCTTATGCAGCTATTTAGTTAAAATTAACAACGAGCGGATGTCCGGCGACAACACGCGGCCTGCAAACTCCACCCGTTATTTGGCATTCATTCTTCATTTTACGGAATGACCGCCGATGCGACCGGACCCCATTCGCCCGCTTCGCCTTTGCCGTTTTCATATCTGGAACAGAAGTAAGCCGTCATGCCGGATTCTTCGGCGGCAAAGCTCACCACCTCGGTCTTGCGGCGGGTGAAACGGTAGTGAATCAGCTCCTCCCCATCCAGGGGCGGCTTCATCAGATAATGTTTGACGCTCGCCGCCTGCTCCAGCGTCGCCCCGCCCTGAGGCATAATTCCCCGGTGCAGGGCGTAGCCGTAGTCGCCTCTGGCGTCCAGCGGCCGCGTCCCGGCAAGGGCGGTCAGACGCGCCTTTAACAGATGGGGCCCGCCGGGGTAGGCGACGGTTATGGACGGCTGTCCCGCGGATTTCCCGACGGGGGTGTAGGTGGTGTCCTCCTGGGAGAGGAGCAGCGACGCCAAATCCGCCGCCATCAGGGGCGGCGCAAGGAGGCAATGCTTCTTGATAAAGCGGGCTTCCGTCTCCATTTCCCTAAAAACTTCGTTGCACTCCACCACACTGACCGCAGTGCGCTCGCCGCTTTTGACCACGGCAAGCTTTTCCCTGGCGGCGGCGAGCGCCGCCGTCAAGTCCGTTACGTTGTCCGGGGGAATTCCCCACGCCAAGGCTTTGGTCCGGAACACCGAAAGCCATGTTTCCATCATATGAATTTGCGCGTCCCTCGAATGGGGATGCCAATCGCCGCCACTCATACAAATACCTCCAAGAAAATATTAAAAAAGGCTTTTCAGCCTTCTTTGCCGTATTTTTTCCCTGCGGGCGCTCCCCCGCGAGTCAGGGGCGCTCCCCCGTGAGTCAAGGGCGCTCCCCCGCGAGTCAGGGGGGTTCCCCCGCGAGTCAGGGGTGTTCCCCCGCAAGCTGCGGGCGCTCCCCCGCGAGTCGAGGGTGTTCCCCGTCAAGCTGCGGGCACTCCCCCGCGAGTCAGGGGTGTTCCCCCGCAGGTCGCGGATGTTCCCCCGCGAGTCAAGGGTGTTCCCCCGCAAGCTGCGGGATCTCCCCTGCGAGTCTGGGGTGTTCCCCGTCAGGTCGCGGATGTTCCCCCGCAAACTGCGGACGCTCCCCCGCAGTCGCGGATAGAAATTGAAAGCCTCTTTTCACATATCCTGTTGACAAATGGAATCAATCCAATCAGTCAACTCCGTGTCGGCTTTCGCTACGCCGCCGTGGTCCGCTCCCCATACATATTCCTGGTCAACATCAACGCTCCCGGTTTCCAGCAACTTGAGCGCGAGAATCAGCGACACTGTAAAAGCCGTGTGGTTGTCTTTTGTTCCAACCCTTATCCTGAAATGTGGAGCGACGTCGCTTTTTTCAACCGTTCCGATGAAGCTCAGCGGATTGTACAGCTTCTTTCTTTTGTTCAGTTCTCCGTCATTGAGCGCGGCGGCGTAAGCGCCATAATATTTTTCGCGCTCCGCCGGATATTTGCCATTCAGTTTTTCCAGCGCCGGCACTATGTATTCATTAAAGTGAGTCGCTTTTTCGTCCGCGCCCGCAAGCGCCTGATTCTCGGGCGAACTCATAGCAAGCGTGTCGAAAGACGTACAACCTTTCATCCGCTTGTTGTAGCCTTGAATAAAACCGTCGAAATCGGCAATCCGCGCCGCGTCGCCATCCCAGGTCAGCCACGGATAATTTTCGTTGTGTCCGTTGGCGTTGAAGTGCGCGGAAGCGGTTTTATTCAGCTTTTCAAGCAAATAATCGTGGAAGGAGCCGCTTCTGCCGTCCTCATTCAAAGTCAGGCTCTCGCCCGTTTGAGGGTCGAGGAGTTTCAGGCTGTTCACGTAGCCGGTATAATCCCGCGCTAAAATTGACGACAAATCTTTAAGAAAGCCAGTTTTCAATTTTGACTCATCCGCCCCGAACATCCATTCATATCCCAAATCCGCGTGTTCCAGGTCGGTGATGGGACAATAGCACACAGACGCATATACATCATCGGCGGAGTCCATCATCGCCCCTATCGCCTCCAAATAAGGGGTGTAGCGTTCGCTGTTGCCCGTAACGCCGAGCAGCGAACTCATCGCGCCGCCCGCGCTTGAACCAATAGAAAAGATGCGGTTTGTATCGCCGGGCAGATTGTCCGCGTTAGCTTTAATGAAGCGGATTCCCGCTTTCAGGTCAACGAGCGCTTCCGGCGACCTCCCGATATAGCTTCCGTCTTTTGCCTTTGTTGTGATTCCCCGGCTTGCGGGATAAACCAGCACATAGCCCTGTTTCAGATAGTCCTTGTTTGGGAAAATCAGCATGGCCGATGGCACCTCAAAATACCCGGACACACGGTTTATATAGAGGATGGGCGCAGTTGCCGCAGTGTGTTTCCCGGCTTTGCCATCGGGGTTGACGCTGCCGTCCGCGTTCAAATAGGCGTCCGGAACGTATATGCTAAGGCATTGCCGCTGAATGTCTATTGGGTTTTCACAGTAAACGACATATTGAAGCGCGTAATAGGAACTGCCGCTATTGCGCTTCCATTTCCCGCTGTAGGACGCGATGTCCATGCTCCCTTTCAAATATGATTTCGTTGTGAAAATAGTGAAAGTGATATAGAACATCCCAATAACGACGCAAATCACCATTCCAATCTTAACCATAATCCGCGACCCTTTGTTTTTTATTCGATGTTTTTCACCGCTCTTCATTCCTGTTATTCCCACTTTCTTTTCTTTACTCATTTTAGTTTTCTTCATAATAAAATATTTGTTGTTAACGGAGGCGCCGCTCCCCGACTCGACATAAAACGCTCAAAAATGCCCGGCTCCTCATTTCAAGGAGGATTTCACAGGAAAATGAAAAGCCGGGACAGAAAGTTTTATAGTATCGAGATTCATAGTTCCTTTTCTTGTCAATCCACTGTTAGCGTCTGATCCCTTGATTTAACAGAACCACATTTCCTGTTATACCGATTTCTGACGATGGCTGCGGCGTGTTCTGTTTCATCATCGGGTCAGTTATGTGGCCATAACATTGCCGTTCAAGCGTTGTCGCAACTTCAATGACAAGTTCATTTTCGCCGGTTTTTACCAAACCGGAAATGTCAAATCTGTACTTCGGTACAATCTGAATACCGGCGCTATTACCGTTGACAAAAACTTCAACGCCTTCTGAAGCATTGTCAATGACAAGCGCATATTTTTGCGAATCTTCCGCGACAAATTTTGTCTTGTACTTCACAAATCCCGAAAACTCCGGCATTTCCCCTGCCAACCTGTCAGGCAGAATCACGGGCGCCGCTTCACCAAAAACAGGATATTCCGCGCCTTCGCAGACTGAACGAGTCCAGTCAGCAAGCATGATTTCTTCACCGTCGTCGCTGACTGGCAAACGGATACCGGCTTCGCCTGAATAACCGAAAACAATAATCAAACCTTTTCCCGGCTCAATGGAAACAGACAGCTTTGTACGATTTTCAGCAGCAACGCAATTCGATTTTTCAAGACGATTATCCCATGCGTTATAAATTACGCGGTTTCCCGTTGTTGGAACGGTGATTTCGCCTTTGTAATCACCTTTTCCTTCATTAACGAAATAGTAAATATCGGTTTCCCCTTTAATATGTGAAACACGCAAATGTCTGTCATACGGCATGAAACTGACAGCTTGCAAGTCATCAATAAACTTGGAAACTTCATCGTATAAAATTGTTCTGATCCCCGTTTCACATAATTTCCGATACAGCCCGGAATCCGGAATTATCAGCGTATCGTAATGGTTATCATTGTACTTTTCAGGAAAGTGAAAATAGTCAAGCGGGACTACATCAAAGTCAATTTGATGTTCCTCAAGAATTCTCGCCGTTTTTTCGCATTGCAGATTTCCCCCTATCCATTCAAGCTCCGCATCGTAAAGAAGCGCGGTTTTTACCTCGCGTTTTCCGCCGGAAATCAGCGTACAAACGCGGTTGACATATCCCATCAACTCACCGAAATGTCTGTATTGCGGATTATGCCCATGCGCGTAAAAGTGAGGCGGGCAGTCCGGGTCGGGAAATGCTTTTGGCGAAAAGGCGTGTGGCACAAAATAATTCACACCGCGAACCATAAAATGGTCAACAAGATATTTTTCAAGCCGCACGCCCTCCGCCCAGCCGTAATTGCCAAAAATTTCGCACATTGCGCGCCCGTTTTTTTGTTTTTCAATATTTGCCGCCGATGAAGCGAGCCGCCCAAGCAAAAAGTGATAAAAGTCCGCGTCACGTTTCCTGCCTAAGATGTCCGAAGAAGTGTCGTCTTCGCCTTGCGGATAGACCTGCCCGCCGATGTCGTCAATGCCCGCGTAGTCCTGCCCCTCAAGCCCGCGAAAATAGTGCCCCAGGCCCGATGCCAGCCTCGCGTGAGTACCGCCGTCCTCAAGTGAATGTCCGATATATTCGACACCGTGTTCGCGGCACCAATCGCCGATTTGATATGAGAAATTATCGCGTACAAGCCGGGTAACCGCGTCCATATACGTATACCGCACGCGCGCAATGTCGCTTCGCGGAGCATTGTTTTCCCACAGTAAATACATTTGCGAAGCCCAGTCATCGCCCAAGCTTTGGCGAAGTTCCACGGCTAATTCATCTGAAAACGGGAAGTCATTATCCGTGCCAAGTTTGCATTGCTGGTCGTACAAATATCTGTTTCCGAGTTCAGGTTCATCGCTGAAAAATCCCGCAATTGTTTTGCCAAATTCACCCCGGTAATGTTCCCAGTGCTTCTCATAAACCGCGTCAATAAGAAGCCTGACGGACTTTTTATTCATCATATTGATGTAGTTTCTGTGAGGTCCGCAGTTGCGTGAAAGTCCGATTGTCCAGGTAATGTCACCGGTTTTGGTTACGCTGATAATTTTGTCATCGTCAAAATGGCGCTGTTTTTGTTCTCCGTAATTGTCATGAATGTATTGTTCCATAAAATTTGGTTTGAACGCCGGAGGAAATGTGCCGTCGGTACTTGCGCAAATACTCTGTCTACAGAGCGAAACATCGGCGCTCTCAACTGCGCCGTTGGCGTAGCCGGTAGGAAAATGCGCGTCATCGAGAATCCATACTTTCATACCGAGTTTCTTCGCTTCGTCAAGAATCGC
>JAIRTS010000024.1 GCA_031254795.1 Treponema sp. | reverse complement strand
AAGCCGGTTCCAAAATGGCCAAGGCTTATGACAAAGCCTTGAAAACCCCCTGCCAGAGACTCATGGAATCTTCTCTGGCCGAACAGGAGAAGGCCGGACTCTCCGCGCGACGGGCGTCGCTGAACCCGGTCGAATTACAGTATAACCTTAACCAGGCCGCCGACAACCTCCTGGCTGTCCACAAGGCCAAAATCGCATTTTCTAAATGTCTTGCCCAAAAGATTTCGGTTGCATTTTGAAATGTCTCATCACGGAGATGGAAGCTGGTGGCAAGAGCTGAAGGGCGCAGCATGAGGCTTCGCTGTGAAGAGACAATCCTGCTCTTCAGGGAGAGGTATTACACCCGCGCTTTCCAATAAAGGGTTCTCTTTGCCTGGATTTGTTCAATACTTGAACATCTTTCTTTTTTTTATTATTATACGGTTATGTTTCCTTCAATCCTCTGCGCCGCAGGGTGTGGACGACTCGCCTTGTCAGGTTCGAAACTCTGCGCCCTTCATATAGTCGAGGCGGATGCGGAAGCCGAGCGCATGGGCGACTTTATACAAAACCTGCGGGTCATCCGTGATCTCAATGCGTCCGGCTTGCGATTCGAGGGCAGAGACTTTTCAGGGAAAGAATTCTATGAATCTAATTTCAAAGGCGCCTGTTTTTCAAAATGTTCTTTTTCCGGCGCAACCATGACCACCGTCTTTTTCACCGGCGCGTCTTTCTTCGACTGTGACTTCTCCCAAAGCAATCTCCAATTCCTCTCCTTCGCCGCGGCAAACGCGCAACAAACTACGTTTGAAGGCTCGACGCTGACAAGCCTGAATTTCCTGGGAGCGCATCTTTCTAATTGCAACTTTACAACCGTAGACCTTTATAACAGCAGATTTATCAACGCCATTCTATTCAACACTCGTTTTGAAGATTGTAACCTTAAAAGGGTGAACTTTCTACAATCGGCGCGAACCGGCGTGACGTTTAAGCTGTCAAATACATGGGAAGCCATATTTGAGGCGAACGAATGAAACTTTTTTTTCATTCAAGCGCTTCCGGCTCCAACAACTGCTATGTGCTGGGAACCGAGCCCGATTGCGAAAAGCAGGCCGCCATTATCATCGATCCCGGTCACATAGATCAAAAGATCATCGACTTCATCGAAGACAACAACTACACGCTCAGCGGCATCCTCGTTACGCACGATCACTTAAATCACACCCGGGGGATCAACACCCTCAAGCGTCTGTACCATCCCGATATTTACACGGTAAATCCGGTGATCGCGCAACAGAAAACCGTTATGATACGGGACGGCGATATTTTTTCAATTCCTCCGTTTCGCATTGAGGCTTTCTCCGTGCCAGGACATGCCACGGACTCAATGATTTACAACATCGAAAACCTGCTTTTTACCGGAGATGCGCTTTCTGCCGGACTTGTGGGAAAAACGTTTAGCCTCTATGGGGCGAAAATCCAGATAAACGCGTTGCAAAGCAAGATTTTTTCGTTGCCGGGCGATTATGTAGTGCTTCCAGGTCATGGACCGCCTTCTTCCCTTGACGTGGAACGGCAATTGAACGCGGGGATCCAGCTTTACACGCAGAAGGTGAAACACCGCTCGTCGTTCACGATAGATGTGGATTTGTAATGGCGTGGGCGTAGCTTGGCAACGCCTCCGCAAGCAGGAAACGCAGCCGCTCGCTGTCGCGGTAAACATCCGGTTGCGCCGGATCAAAGCGGCAGATGGGCGACAGTTTCTCCATAAGCGAGCGCAAGTTCAGTCTGGGTGCCTGCGGTGGCGTTTTCCACTCAAGGCGCAAAATGCGGCTGTGATCCGTCTGAACCGGCGATTCGTTTTCTGACCAGAGCTTTTCGTCAAGCCGTTCGCCGGAGCGGAGTCCCACGTATTCAATTTTAATGTCCTTGTTGGGTTCAAAACCGTAAAATCTGATGAGTTGTTCGGCAAGATCGCGGATGAAGACTGGCTCGCCCATGTCAAGAAGGTATAGTCCGCCGTTTTCGCCGACTCCGCCCGCCTTTAAGACGAGGGAGCAGGCTTCTGGAATGGTCATAAACCACCGCCTCATATCCGGGTGGGTTACGGTTACGGGACCGCCCTTTGCGATCTGCTTCTCAAAAAGCGGAATCGCCGACCCCCGCGAACCAAGCACATTGCCAAAACGAACCACCATAAAATTGGGCGCGGCGGCTCCGGGGGCGCCGTCCCTCCGCTCCGCCTCCTCCAGCACAAGCCGCTCGCACAGGCGCTTGGAAACGCCGTACACCGACACCGGGTACACGGCCTTATCCGTGGTAATATGCACGAAACGTTTGACGCCGCAGTCGCGGGCCGCCTCCACAAGATTTTTCGTGCCGAAAAGATTGTTTTCGATGGCGGCGACAGGATTGTCTTCCATGAGAGGCACATGTTTGTACGCCGCAGTGTGGAACACAACATCGGCCCTGAGCCGTGGAAGCAGGTAATGCATGTACGCGCCGTCTTTAAGGTCTCCTATGATAGGCACGATGGACGCCTTCTCCCCTATCCCTTCCTCCTGTAAAACCCGCAACTCTTTGTCGATCTGGTAGATGGAGTTCTCTCCGTGGCCAAACAGGTAGAGCCGTTCCGCTCCGCCGGAAAGAAGCTGACGGCAGAGTTCGCCGCCGATTGAGCCGCCCGCGCCCGTGACAAGCACCCGCTTGTCACGCAGGTACGCGAGGCTTTCTTTCAGGTGAACCGCAACAGGCGTCCGCCCCAGCAGGTCCTGCGGGTCTATGGAACGAGTCTGGATGAGGTGGGCGTCTCCTTCAATGATTTGAGACACGGACGGCAGTATCCGAATTTTTTGAAAGCCGACGTTTTTTAGAATGGCGTACAAATTCTTGAGGTACTCGCGAGAGGCGCTTGGCATGGCGATGACAGCCTCATCGCCCGCCTGCATGCCTAAAAGACGCGCCACATCCTGAATGGGTCCCAAGACAGGAACAGTGTCGATCTTCCGCCCTATTTTTTCAGCGTCATCATCCAGAAAGGCGGCGATTTCACCAAAAACCGCCTTCTTGCGGATTTCAGATGCCAGAGTCTGCCCTGCAAACCCGGCGCCTATGATGTATATCCGTCCACTCATTTTTTATCCTTCAAACAGGAGCATGGCGGCGATCCTTTCCCGCGTCGTGTATGAGTCGCAGGAGTTCCACCATCGCGCTTTTCTTGTTTTGTATTATGCAAAAAGTGTCCGGCTGTTTTCCACCGGCAACACCCAGTATAGCACACTGTCGATTATTGTTAAAGCGGGAAAACTGCGCCACCGCCAGAAGCGCCGCGCCGCCCTTGTACTTTAAAATTAACTGTAAAGACCTCTTGACAAAAACGCGTTTTAACGTTAGTATTATTATGTAATGGCGGTATAGCTCAGCCGGTAGAGCAAACGGCTCATATCCGTTAGGTCATTGGTTCAAGTCCAATTGCCGCTACTAGATGCATGTTGCCGTATACATCATCATAGATGATTGTCGCGGCTTGAGGGAAAATGTTAGGCGATAGGGTATATCTTTTTCAAGATGCCATGATGCTTATGCCTGTAGAAGCTTCTGAAGTTCTGTTTTCTTTGGGAATTCCACTTGCCGATGTTAATTTTTCCGTACAGTTTATTGACATCCCTTCGCTTTCGCCTAATCAACCACGTATAAGAATCGGCGACGCGCCTTCAGGCGCCGTGTTGCCGGAAGGCTGGCGCCGAACGCCTGTGAGACAGGTTCTTTCGTTAATACGTTCTGAAGACGCGGAGCGGGTGATAAGGGCGTTTCATATAGCGCAGTGGAGGAGAGAGTCGGTCTATTGCGGGGTCTGTGGAAACAAGAACGCCGATTCGCAAATTGAAATGGCTCGCGTCTGCTCCCATTGCGGGCGAGTTGAATACCCGCGCATAGCGCCTGCCATCATAGCGCTTGTCACCAATGACGAAGATGAGATACTGCTGTCGCACAACGCTAAATTCAACGCGGGCGTATACAGTTTGACAGCCGGTTTTAATGAAGCTGGAGAAAGCCTTGAACAGACGGTTGAGAGGGAAATATGGGAAGAAACGGGCTTGAAAGTAAACGATATTTGTTATAAGATATCGCAACCGTGGCCGTTTCCCTGCTCCCTTATGACAGGATGGACGGCGCGGCGCGCGGGAGGGATTTTACGTCCGGATGGCGTTGAAATAGAGGACGCGCGTTGGTTTAGAAGGGACGGATTGCCGGAACTGCCGGGCAACGGCTCGGTTGCCCGGTGGCTCATCGACCAGTGGCTTTGCCGGGGGAACCTTTAGCGCGGTTCAGCGGGTGTTTTTGGAGAATGAAAAAAAACGTAGAGAATAAGCCGATCAATTTTGAGGATACATTGTATATCCTCCACTCCAGAATACAGATATTGCAGGATATTCTTGCGCTTGATATACCGGCTGATTTGTTTCTTGACAAGAGCGTTGATGACATGGAATTCATAGATAAAATACTTGAAGTTTTAATAAAAGCGCTGAGCGAAGATACGTATATTATGGGAAGAGACGAGCAGCTCGACAATTTTTCAGAAACAGAATGGCAATTTTCTCAGATTTTAGTGCAGTTTCTAAGCGTTTCCACCACAATGTTCGCCGGGCATATTATGTCCGCTGGGCGCCAGTCCGTTTTAAGAGACAAGATTTCCACTTTGCGAAATCAAAGCGCCATCCGCCGTAAAATCGCGGATGATTCTAAATCAAAAAAAGAAGGAATTGAAACGATGCCCATAGTCAGTTCGGACGAGATGAGCGAACTGCTCAAAGGGTTATAGGGAGATCTGTCTCAAACGGACGTGTTATGCGAGTTACCGGAGGAAGTTTATGCGGACGTCAGGTTGTGACGCCCGGCGGCGTTATTAGACCGGCTATGGATCGTATGCGGGAGTCCATTTTTGCGACGCTGGGAGACTTGAACGGATGTTCTTTTCTTGACATTTTTTCCGGCTCAGGCGTCATTGCGCTGGAGGCCGCCTCACGCGGCGCGTCTTTCATTGAGGCTGTGGAAAATGACCCGCTTAAACGGAAGACATTGTTGCGGAATGCCGCCCTCTCGCCGGCGTCAATACGGTGCAGGTTTATGCCGGCGGAACTGTACGTGCAACGGGCAAAGCGAAGCTTTGACGTTATTTTCTGTGATCCGCCATTCCCTTATGAGTATAAATGGATCTTAGTTAAAGCGATAGCGAATTCCGCGCTTATGAAGAGCGGCGCGCGATTGTTAATTCATCGTCCTCGGGAGGATTTTTTATATTATGCCATAGACAATTTGCTGTTGGAAAGAACTAAAAAATATGGCCGTTCAGTTGTTGATTTTTTTGTTTTTTCTTGTTAATATAATGAGAATACGCCGCTTCAAGGGGCGGCTGTCCTCCTCGAATATAGAGAGATATGATTAAAAACCTGTCAAAATTTGTCAGGTTTTTATGTTGAGGTTGTTGGGATACATGAATTTTAGTAAAATATTTGATAAAAATGGAAATAATCAATGGGCGTTTATAAAGACCGGTGAAAAGGCGGCGCTCAATAGCATGCAAAAAGTGACACTGAACCGGAAGGGAAATGTACTTTATAATTCCGGTGATATTGAAGGGGCGAAAAGAATTTTTTTGACAACCGGTTATTCCGATGGGCTAGTCAGAATAGGGGACTATTACAGGACAAAAGGAAAACTGTTGGATGCGCTTAAAATGTATTGGATTGCTCCCGATCATAACAAAGCGGACGCTATTGTTGTACAGCTATCAGAAGTGATAAAAAAACTAATGTATGAAGGGGATCAGAAATGAGAGATGACATTTCTAATGGTATTTTAAAGAATACAGGGCATAGTTCATTTGATATACAGAGTGATATGAATAAAGAAGCTCAAGAACTTACTGAAATTTCGGACTTATCGAAAAAAGGGTATCAATTTTTAAAAGAAGACAAGATCCATGACGCGATTGAGTGCTTCAATAAAATTCTTGCCATTGACGAGTATAACAATTACGCGCTTGTAGGCATGGGCGACGCCATTCGCAAGCGGGGAGCTTTTCGGGAGGCTGTTGTTTTTTATCAACGCTGCCTTATCCATCACCCGGGGAACAACTACGCGCTATTCGGACTTGCGGATTGTTACAAGGCGCTAAACCAGTACCACAAGGCGATAGAAATTTGGGAACAGTACCTTCTTCACGACGGGAAAAACATCACCGTTCTAACGCGGGTCGCCGACGCCTATCGCAAGGTAAAAGATTTTAAACATTCAAAAGAGATTTATCTGAAGGTGCTTGATATGGAGGCAAACAACCCCTACGCCATTATCGGGCTTGGGCATCTCCATTACGATTTCAAAGAATACCGCGAGGCGCTTTCCTATTGGGAAAGAATGCTCCAGCCAGGCGGAGCGCCGAATAAAGTGGATATCCGCGTGCTTACGTCCATAGGAAACTGCCACCGAAAACTGAAAACGTTTGAAAGCGGCATTCCGTTCTTTGAGCAGGCTCTTGAACGGGATCCCTACAACTTCTACGCCTTGTTTGGGTTGGCGGATTGTTACCGGGGCTTGAACCAATCCGCTTGTTCTCTTGAGTATTGGAATCGCATCCTCAAACAGGATCCCCGCAACAAGGTGATTCTGACCCGCGCCGGCGATGCATATCGCGCGCTCTGCAATTATGATATGGCTGTTGAGTATTACGAGCGCGCCCTCAATATCGAATTTGATATTTATGCGGTGCTTGGACTTGCGCTTGTGGACAAAGACAAGGGCAAATATGCGATGGCAACCGAATCGTTGCGACGTCTCATTCAACAAGATCCAAAAAATTACCGGCTTTACCTTGAATTGGCCGACTGTCTAGTCAATTTAGGCGAGAAAGCTCAAGCCATTGAAGTGCTTGAAGAGTTTCAACGCCAGGATATTAGAAACACGCCCATTATGGAGCGGTTGGATGTGTTGAGGAGTTAATCGCTTCAGGCGCGTTGTTGGTGGAGACATCCTTTTGGGCGACGGGCTTATTCTCATCCTCCTCCACCGGTTGCGGGTTTTCCAGTCCGCCGGTCGCAAGCAATGTGGGGTTTAAGGGCGCGATATAATCGGCGATCATATCGCCAGTTACATGGCGTTCATCGTTTTTTCGTCGTGTGTCCTCTCTAGACCTCGGGGGGGGGGGGGGCTATCCGCTTCCTGTAGATCCAAAGCCTGTACAGCGGCCACCTGTTGTATAAGTTGCCGCATATACTGCTTGGCGGGCAAGTTAAACAGAACCCCCAGGTCGCTTATAACGGCGGTAACGCTGGCAACGCCGCCGCCTGATCCAAAATAAAAATTTGCGGCGCCGCTTACAGGATACGGGAGCGCGACCGGCTCTGTTTGCGTTTCCGCATTTTTTTCAAAGAAAATGTCCACGGAAATGTCCGCGCATAGCCAATTTTTATGTGTAGTGACGCTCAGGGAGACAACGGGAGAATCATGGTTTTCGTTTTCTTCTTTCCCGAATATGGCTAAATCGAATTCTTCCACATCCGGGCTTGCGGGTTTGATTGCCGGCATCCGTACTTTTTTTATCAACACATCTTCTTCACCAGCATTTAAAAGCAATTCCAGCCATCCGTCCCTTAAAACCACGCCGACCATTACAGACGCGGGGCTGTCGCTGTCCATCGCGTAATCATAATATGCGCGGACGATTGCTCCGTCTTCCACGATGTTTAGATAGAATTCCAGTTTGTCCGTTCTTGCAGGAGGGCTTTCCGGCGAATCGCCGCCATCGGATTCTTCCTTCATGTCCGCCTCCACAGGTCGCGGTTTTGAAATCAGATACACGCCATTTCCGATGGAGAGGCCGTATGTATACGCCGCAGGCGCCCATTGAGCGATTGTCTCCTTTTGCGGTTGCAGAGGCGCTCCGCCTTTTCTGTCCAAAAGATCGCCCTGAAGCGCGTACCAATGGGTGAACTCATTCGATCTTTCGGCGAAATATTCGCTTCCCGCCTCTTTTATCGTTATTGGGATTGAAACTGTTTTGGCTATGCCCGTCGCGCCGTTGATTTCCTGAGTTTCTTCAAAAGGAGGGAACGGAAACACTGTGGCTTTGATATTTTTGAAGCCGGCGATCTCCGGCGCCTTCCACAATATTCGGTTCGCTCCTTCAAAAATTCTCCCCGCATTGAATATCTTGCCGCCGTCAGACCACACGACATACGGATCAAGCGGTTCATCCCAGACAACAGGAACTTCAAGCAGAATGCAGGCGCCGGCTTTTGCCATGCCCGCAGCCGAGCGGCCGGGCAGATATATCTGCAGGTCTTTGACCTCAAAACGAGCCTCAGCTAAAAAGTAGAACGATTTCTCTGTGGACAAGAGCGTCGCGCCGTCTTTCCCAACAACCCGCAAGATCATGGAGTATTGCCCTATGTCAAGCGTTTCAGGCAGGGTAAACGCGGGCAATGCCATGGTCCGCCCAGTCGGAACAAAAACCTGCGTGTTCTCCGTCCAATATACGCTGGAAATTTCCGCTGTTCTTGCCGGAACGTCTTCTCCGTCCGTCGCGTCTATAGAGTGGATGAACATATACTCAAGTTTTTCCTCCCGTACTACGCCGCTCGCGGCCAGCATAGCCGCAGGACGCAGAAAAACTTGAAAGCCCTGTATATCAGGATATTCTTTCGGGAGCGCATGAACAAAATAAGGATAAAGCGTGTCGCCGCTATTGATGATGGGGTTGTTGTCTATGGACTGCTGCTTCTCAGCGAGAAATACGTTCATTTCATATGAGTTTAGAGGGGAAAAAACCACAGCCTCCAACGCAACGTCATTGCATGCGTTGAGAAAAAAAAGAGGAAAAATCAAGAAAGCGGCAAGCGCCTCGCTTAATTTTATTTTCATGCTATTTTAAATCTAGCGCTAAATGAGACGAATTTCCATATTATACATCTAAATTTGACGCCATAAGAGCGTTTTCTTCAATAAATTCCCGGCGTGGACCCACATTTTCACCCATCAGCATGGAAAATATCCGGTCCGCCTCAATAGCGTCCTCCATGTGAATCTGCACCATGTTCCGTTTGCCGGGATCCATGGTTGTCTCCCACAATTGATCGGGGTTCATTTCACCCAAGCCCTTGTACCGTTGCAAGGCGACCTTGCCGGGATCCCGCCCCGATTCGGCGAGAATGCGGTCCTTTTCGGCGTCGTCATAGGCGTAGAACTGTTTTTTCTCGTAGCTCACCTTGTACAGGGGCGGCATGGCGAGGTACACATGCCCGGACTCCAGCAACGGCGTCATGTAACGGAAAAAGAAAGTGAGGAGGAGAGTGCGAATGTGCGAGCCGTCAACGTCGGCGTCCGCCATGATCACGATCTTGTGGTAACGTATCTTTTCAATTTTGAATTCTTCGCCCGCGCCGGCTCCAATGCTGGCGATAATCGGCTGCAATTTTTCGTTGGTGATGACCTTTTCGATGCGGGTCTTCTCCACATTGAGCATCTTGCCGAAGAGCGAAAGAATAGCCTGATATTGGCGGTTGCGCCCCATTTTTGCGGAACCACCCGCCGAATCTCCCTCCACAATGAACAGTTCGCAGAGCGATGGGTCTTTTTCAGAACAATCCGCGAGTTTTCCGGGCAATCCGGCGCTGTCCATGGCGTTTTTCCGCCGCGTGGCTTCCCGCGCCTGCCGCGCCGCGATGCGGGCTTTCGCCGCCAACACGGACTTTTCAAGGATGCTGGCGATGACATCCGGATGCTGATCAAAGAAAATTTCAAGCTGTTCATATACCAGCGCGTCAATGATGCCCCGCACCTCGGAATTGCCGAGTTTGCTCTTTGTCTGACCTTCGAACTGGGGATTCGGCGCCTTGACGGACAGAACCGCAGTCAATCCTTCGCGTACGTCTTCACCGGAAAAACCTTCCTCAAATTTTTTAACCAGCTTCGATTTCTTTAGAAATTCGTTCAGAATGCGGGTGAGCGCCGACTTAAAACCCACCAAGTGCGAACCGCCTTCGCGGGTGTTGATGTCGTTTACAAACGAGTACATGATCTCGTTGAACCCGTCATTGTGTTGAATGGCGATTTCCGCCTCAACAGAATCACGAACGCCGCTTATAAAAATCGGCTCTTTGTAGAGGACGGTTTTGCCTTCGTTTAAGTACTGGACGAAACTTTTTACTCCGCCGTCGAACTTAAACTCATGAACCTTGGGCGTTGAAAGCCGCTCGTCCCGAATGATTATTTTGAGTCCCCTGTTGAGGAAGGCGAGTTCCCGCAACCGGTTGGAGAGCGCGTCAAAATTATACGCCGTCGTTTCCTTGAAAATAGAAGCGTCCGCCTTCCACCGGATAACCGTGCCGCTTTTAGCGCCGCCTGTAGCCCCATCTTCCGCCATCCACGGACAGGAAGACACGCCGCATTCATGAGTGGGCGCTTCCGGTATGCCGATTGCATACCGCTGGGTGTAGATTTCGCCGTCCTTATAGATAAAGGCCTCGCACCACGTTGACAGCGCGTTCACCACGGACACGCCCACGCCATGCAGTCCGCCCGAAACCTTGTAGGATTTTTTATCAAATTTACCGCCCGCATGGAGGCGGGTCATGACGAGTTCAAGGGCGCTTACATTTTCGCCCACATGCATGTCAGTGGGAATTCCACGTCCGTTGTCTTCCACCCTGATGACATCATCGCCTTCCAGCACCACGAGAATACTATCGCAATGCCCTTGCATCGCCTCGTCAATGGAATTGTCCACCACTTCAAACACAAGATGATGAAGCCCGTCTATCCCGGTCGTCCCAATGTACATACCGGGTCTTTGCCTAACCGCTTCAAGTCCTTTCAAAACTTGTATGCTTTCCGCTGAATATTCTGACATGATGTAAGTATAGCAAATTTTGAGGGAAACGTGAAGAGGGGCTGAAAGGGTTGGACGAGGAGCGCGGTTATGGAGCGCAACGGAAGAGAGCGATGGAACTCAGAAGAGGCCATAAGTTGGTTTTCAGCGGCTTTCAGAAAAGACGGTTTTTTGATACACTTTCCGATATGGCAACGACATCCTCTTCCAATTTCTCCAGCGATTTTTCCCGCATAAAGGCTCTGGCGCTTGATTTGGACGGTACATTGCTTCGTCCCGACAACACTGTGGGAGAGCTGACCGTCAACACGCTCAAAGCGTGCCGCGAACGGGGACTTCATCTCATCGTTTGCACCGGCAGATCGCCTGAAGCGTCCGAGACATACCGCGCCGTCATAGGCGCGGTGGGTCCAATGGTGTTTTTTAATGGGGCTGAAGTCGCCAATGTCGACGCGCAAGGCGGCAGAAGCGATATTGTCTACACGTCCCTCCTGCGTTTTGATGTCATTGATTTCTGCGTTGGCATTTCGCGAAAAACCGGCGTCTATTTTCAGGTCTATTTTCCCGAAGCAGGCGGAAAGGAGGGGCGCATGGAGAAAATGCCCATGGCGGAGAGAGGCGGCGCGGAATGGGACATGTACGCAAGGCATACCGGCTCGCCGCCGGTTGTCGCGGATATAAAGCAAGCGCTCTATGAGCGCAGGCTCGTTGCGGCAACCTCCCGCGCGGACGCGAAACCATCCGGTTGCATCAAGGGCATGTTCCTTGCGGATCCCGCGAAACTCGAAGAGATCCGCCCGCTTCTCGTCGAACGTTTCGGCGATACGGTGTCCATTACGAAGACGCTCGACACTTTTCTGGAGATCATGGCGCCCGGAGTTTCCAAAAGAACCGGTCTTACACTGGCGTTGGATCGACTTTCACTCGCGAGTGAAAATGTTCTCGCCTTTGGCGATGAGGAGAGCGATCTTTCCATGTTCGAAGCGGCCGGTTTTTCAGCCGCGCCCGCAAACGCCAAAGACAGGGTGAAAGCGGCGGCGCGTGTGGTTGTCAAGGCGAATGCGGAAGAGGGCGTGGCGCGGTTTCTGAAACAGGCTCTATTGAAGCCGTAGGGTTTTCGTCCATACCTTCGGCGGCGTACACAGGCGGCGCGTTTTATCTCGACCGCTCCACCCCATGACGCTCGCAGTGTTCTTTTATCACGCATTTTGAGCAGAACGGACTCACGGGACGGCAGAGCCTCTGCCCATATTGCACCAGAAGATCATTGACGCGCTTCCAGTAAGGGCGCGGAAGAATGTCCCGCAACCGCATTTCAGTCTGTTCGGGGTGTTGCGTCGCGACCCAGCCAGCGCGATTGCTTATTCGGTGCACATGAATGTCGACGCAGATGCCATCCATGTCAAAGGCTTCGGTGACGACCAGATTGGCGGTCTTTCGCCCAACGCCCGGCATGGCAAGAAGCGCGTCCATATCAGATGGTGGCGCGCCCCCGTATTGACTCTCAATGATGGCGGCGATTTTGAGGAGATTCGCCGCCTTGGTGCGGTAAAAGCCCGCGGGATACGCAAGCCGCTCGACCTCTTTCACGCTTAACGCAAGCAACGCCGCCGGCGTTGGGGCTTTCTCAAGCAGGGCTTTCGAAGTCTTGAACGTTACGTCATCCTTGGTTCGCAGACTCAGGATCGTGGACGCAAGCACAGCCCATGGGTCCCGTTTGTAGGACGCCGCGACCGTGGTTACAGCCGGAAGCGCTTCGTGGAGTTCCCTCCGCCATGTTTCAAGGGCAACAAAAATGTCGTCCCATATTGGCTCACTCATATACTCTCCAAAAGACAGACCGCAAGGACTTCCACCGCATTTCCCTGTCCTATCGCGCCAATCCCTTCATTGGTCTTGCCCTTCACCATGATCGCGTCGGCATCCATCTTCAGCGCCTCGGCGAGGGCTTCGCGGATTTTTTCGCGGTACGGAAAAATTTTCGGCGTTTCACACGTCACCACGCAGTCCACGTTGACGACACGCCAGCCGCCGCTCTGGATGCGGGCAAACGTCCTTTTGAGCAAAAGCATGGAGTCCGCGTCTTTGTACGCCGGATCCGTATCTGGAAAAAACTCTCCAATATCACCTATACCGGCGGCGCCGAGCAAGGCGTCGATCACGGCGTGCGCAAGCGTGTCGGCGTCCGAGTGTCCAAGCCCGCCTTTTTCACAGGGAATTTCAACGCCGGCAAGCAGGAAGTGCCGCCCCGGAACAAGCCGGTGCAAATCTCGTCCCAAACCAATACGCAACATTACTATTGAGAGCCTCCGCCGATGACGGCGACGCGCCCTTCCATCTCCGGGGTAATGGCGGCGTCCCGCGCGGCGCTCTGCGTTTTGATGTATTCAACAACGACGTCTGACACCGCTTCTGCGAAAATCTGAAAGCCTTGAAACACAAACAGAATGACGCATACAAAAAGTGAACGCCATTTAATCATGGTCTACACCTCCCCTAAAGAATAGCGCAACGCCGCGATAAAGTCAATGAGCCGCCTTACCCTCCCGCGCGAAATCGCGATAAGGCGATGTATCGCCTCATAAAACCATCGTTGACAAGGAGATCCCTCCAGCAGGAGGTTCATCGGACGGTCAAGGCTCTCATGAACCGGCGAGATGTCCTCATGCGCCAGCAGTCATCGCCACTTGTTGCCAAAAGGCAAGGTAGAAAAATGTGGAAAGCGTCAGGTCACGTTTGTCATATCGTGATCCTGTCCGCCTAAACCCTTTATTGGAAAGCGCGGGTGTAATACCTGTCCCTTTATGACCGGGTAGTTCATGTGTTCTTCATGGATCGCGTGAAAAATCCGCTCCGTCATTCCATTTTTTGCCCACCAGTTGCAGCCGTTTTCGCCGATACAAACGAACCTTCGCGTAACATGCGTGAACCTATGGTTTGCAATCTTTCGGTTTGACGGGTCAGTAAACCGGCCTTGCGAACAAAGGAGATATGCGAGCGTAAAGAAACTGAGAGGCGGCGTTGATTTTGAGGGTGTTTGCGATTGCCTTACAGGGGATCCACGATATTTTCTTTAATATAGACATCCAACGGCATTTCGATTTTGGGCTCCACGTTTTGTTCCAGCACGATGTAGCGGTACAAGTTGATCACCGCCTGGCGTCCTTGTTCTTCGGGTCTTTGGGAGATAATCGCGTCTATGAAGCCTTCTTTCAGCAACCGTTTGTTATTTGAGGTGAGATCATAGCCTATGATAATACGCTTTTCGCTTGCGCCCAGGTCTTTCACCGCTTGCGCGACGCGATGCGCCAAACTGTTGGTGACAAAGAATCCGTCCAAATCGGGATATTGTTCCAACAACGCCATTATTTCTTTTCCGGTCAATTCGCCTTCTTCCGAATATTCTCTCACCACAACCGGAACGGCATGTTCTTCAGCGTATCGCAAAAAGCCGTCTCTGCGCCGGATGATGTGGCAATCCTCACAATGGGCGTCAAGAACCGCCACCGGTTTTTCATGTTGTTTCCCCTCTTCCGTCCTGGACGCGCTTCGCCTAAAAAGGCTCATAAGTCTGCCCGCAAGATACCCGCCGCGAATGGGATCCTGGCTGATTGTACAAAGCGGCGTCAGTTCAGGAAAGTCCGAGTCGAAGAAAATGTACGGCGTCTGTTTTTCCCTGATTTTGGGAATCATTCGCTTAATTTGTGTGTTGGGCGCAAGTATCACGCCGTCCGGTTCTTTCGCCAGCGCCACTTCCATCCTGGCAGAGACCTCTTCCCTATTATACCGGTCGTACTCAATGATCTCCGTCTCGACTCCCAGGGGGCTGACCTCGTTCGCGCCCGTTTTAAGCCCCGCAATCGCCTGCTCCCAATATCCGGCGTCTTGATCCCGTCGTGGAATAAGGGCGCAAAAACGGTACGAACGGTTTCTTTTCAACCGCCGCGCTATGGGATTCGGGGTGAATTGGTATGTTTCAATGATTTCCTGCACCTTTGCCCGGGTCGCCGCCGACACCCTGCCCCTCTGATACAGAACCCTGTCTACGGTTCCGATAGACACCCCCGCAAGTTCGGCTATTTCCTTCACCGTCATCCACTTTCTCCAATACAGAAAATACAGCCAGAGTTTTTGACGCCCAGCGCTGAATCATAGCGAAAAACGGGGGTTGAAGTCAATAGAATGTGTTGCCTCATCGAAAAAGTAACCCAAATTAAGACAGACTATCCGGTAGCCACACCTATCGGAGGTCAAAATGGGGTTAACCATGCAAGAAAAAAAGCAGTTACCAGGCAGGTCCATTCCCGTTACCTGAATGCTGGGCGGAAAGAAAAGTCGGCCATCATGGAGGAATTCGTCTGGATGACCAACTAGAACCGGAAATACACCTTCTACATGAGGCATTTCGAAGCCGAGGGCTGTGCGCATAATGTGGCGTATTATACGGTGTTTCTGATATGGAGGTATAACCACAGTACTATCGCCGGTTCATATGTAACATTTGGCGCCTTGCTGTTGTTGATATAAAAAGACTATATAAAAAGCAAAGCGAAGGAGAACAGGCAGCCATATACTCTTTGCAACGAACATTCCGGTACTCATACCACAACGCGGTTCTCTACCTCATAGGCATTAATGCGCTGGTTTTCGTCGCGCAACAACTTTCCCGTCCGGTTGTTTTCTATCTCGC
>JAIRTS010000043.1 GCA_031254795.1 Treponema sp. | reverse complement strand
TCTGTTACGGAACTGTTTAAAAACATGCATCGGTTTGCAGGGCTCTGTGCCAATTCTAAAAGAAAACGGCTCCCGGCGCTTTATAGGCTTCTCGTCCCTAAGTAAACGCATATGGGTATTGGACCCGCCTGCGAATAAAAACATAGAATTGGAATTAATAAAATAATGGAGTCCGCCCCACTTCGCATAACAGGTCTTGTATATGCTTCGCCACTAAAACGGATCGAGGCGCCGTTCCGCTAGGTCGGCGCGGCAACTATGTTGCCGACGCCTCCCACGCTCCACTCCACCCGCATTTTGCCAGCCCCGGTCTTTGCTGCGCAAAGCCCTTATGCGGGCTGGCAAAACGCCACCGAACTGTAGGGCATATAGCCGGAATGGTATATCACCAATGCGGGATCCTGAGAAGATAAGGGTTTTATAGCCCTTCTCCCGAACCTGCCGCTTCCGCCGTATACTTCCGCAATGTTTTGCGCACTGCCCCAGCCCCGGCGACCATCTCCGCAAACAAGCCTTCGATCCGCGTTCCGAGTCCCGCGTCGTAGAGATTCACCGCAAAAATGGATGCGTCCGAGAGTATCGGTCGCAAGGCGTCATGAAAATCGCCCGTGTCTCCCAGCTTGACACTCTTCACACAGGAGAAGAGGCTCTCGTACAACGGATCGGGGCTTACGGTAAAGGCCGCGCCCGTATCGTCAACGCCGAGCAGGTAGCGCACCCACGCCGCGAGCGTCAGCGGGATGAGGCGTAGATTTTCCACCTTGAGCGTTTCACTTGCGAGATAGGCTTTGATGGTCTCGCCGAAACGGATTGGAATCTTCTGGGACGTGTCGCACGCGATCCGCTGGGGCGTGTCGGGCATGAAAGGATTGGGAAACCGGGCCCGCACCACTTGATCGATAAACGCCTTCGGCGAAAGAACGCCCGGATCAACCACAACCGGCAACCCTTCCCTGTAGCCGATGGCCTCTATGAGCGCCACCAGATCCGCGTCCCTCATCTCATCGCTTATTTTGGCATATCCCAAAAGGCAACCGAACACCGCAAGGCTTGTATGCAGAGGATTCAGACACGTACATACCTTCATTTTTTCCACTTTGTCGACCGTTTCCCTGGCGACAAACAAGACGCCCGCCTTTTCAAGCGGAGGCCTGCCATTGGGGAAGGAATCCTCAATGACAAGGTACTGGGTTTCCTCAGCGTTGACAAACGGGGCTATATAGGTATGTTTTGTGGTGATCTGGTCAGCCGTATCCTCAAAACCGGATTCTTCGAGCATCTTCCGTACGCCTTCATCCGGACGCGGCGTGATCTTGTCGATCATTGACCAGGGGAACGCGACTTTCGTCCTATCCCGCACATAATCGGCGAAACCTTTGTCAATGAAACCCTTTGCCGTCCATTGATCCGCAAAAGCGGAGATCGCGGCGAAGAGTTTGTCTCCGTTATGGGAACAGTTGTCCATGCTCACCATAGCGATGGGAAGAGACCCCGCCTTGTACCGTTCCACCAGAAGCGCGGACACTTTCCCAATATAGCTTGTCGCGCCATAGGAGTCAAAATCCGCTTGAACATCGGGCAAAAAAGCGCCGTCCCGTGAGTTCAGGCTGTAGCCTTTTTCGGTGATGGTGAAGCTCGCCATTTTAAGAGACGGGGAACGGAACATGTTTCGCAAAGCGGAAAACTGCTCCGGTTTTTCAAGGTTGAACGACTCGGCGACGCTGCCAATCACCCGCTTTTCAATGCTGCCGTCAGCCTTTAGGGTGACGGCCAGCGTCAGATTGTCATAGGGCGAAAAAACCTTGTCGATAATCTCGCCGTCATAGCCTTCGGCCACAATAACGCCCGTTTGGGCAAGCCCGCGCTCCAAAAGGCTCTGTTGAAGAGCGGCTGGAAATATGCGGAAAATATTCCCGGCTCCGAAATGCACCCACTCAGGCGCGCTCTTCGTTTTGGCAATCATGGATTTTCTGTCGAATTGGGGCAATAGAATCCCCGCTTTTTCCCACAGTTCTTTTTTTGACAATTCGGCGTCGTTCAGCTTCATTTTCCACCTCTCAATCGTTCAATCGCTTCCCACAAACCGTTAAGGTACGCCGCGCCCAACGCGCGGTCGTACAGGCCATAGCCCGGCATACCTTTTTCGCCCCAAATGGCGCGTCCATGATCCGGACGCATGGGACCGTCAAAGCCGGTGTCGTACAGGGCTTTCACAATGGCGAACATATCAAGAGAACCATAGCTTGTGGGGTGGGCGGATTCCTCAAACGTTCCTTCGCCGGTATGCAGGACGTTGCGGAGATGCGCGAAATGGATGCGGCCTTTCAGCGCCGGTATAATGGACGGAATGTCGTTTTTGGGATTGGTCCCGAGGCTTCCAGTGCAAAGCGTAACGCCGTTACACGGGTTTTTCACCATCGTGATGAGGCGGACAAGATCGTCTCTGTTTTTCATAATCCGGGGAAGCCCGAACACAGACCAGCCCGGGTCGTCCGGGTGGATGGCCATCTTAATATCGTATTTCTCACATACGGGCATGATGGCTTCAAGAAAGTATTTGAGATTCGCGACAAGCGTTTCTTCGGTGACGCCGTTGTACAAAGCGAACAATTCTTTGAGTTTGCCAAGCCGCTCCGGTTCCCAGCCCGCGAGCGTGAAGCCGTTTGATTGCCGCTCAATCAAAGAAGACATGTCGTTGGGATCGATGGTGTCGATAATTTTCTGATCGTACGCCATTGTAGTACTGCCGTCCGGCAGTTTCTTCGCAAGATCGGTGCGCGTCCAGTCGAACACCGGCATGAAATTGTAGCAGACCAGATGAATGCCGGCCTGCCCAAGCCGTTCCAGCGTAGTAATGTAGTTGTCTATGTACGCATCCCGTTCAGGAGCGCCGGTCTTAATGGCGTCGTGGATATTGACGCTCTCAATGCCCGCAATGCATAACCCCGCGTCCTCAACCTCTTTTTTTAGCGCCGCAATGGCTTCTTTTTCCCATACTTCACCGGGAAGCGTGCCGTAAAGGGTGGTGATCACTCCTTTTACCCTGGGAATTTGGCGTATTTGTTCAAGCGTCACCGCGTCAAAGCCTTTCCCAAACCATCGTATCGTCATTTGCATGGTAGGTTTCCTTTGTTTATATTTAAACCAGTTTCAAAACAAAAGTTTTGAAACTGCCTCATTTTATTATATAACAAGTTAATCAATAGCGCAACTGGATAGGTTTGTGTCACCGGTTTTCATCGCCAGTTCCAAAAGCAAGGAAATTATGTAACTGTGGGGTCGCCGCCATTTTTTCGTAGGCGTTGCCAATTCTAACCGCCCTAAGGGCGGGGGTGTAATACCAGTGTCAACAAGTTAAGAAACAAGGACAGCGGGGACTTGTTCCCCTTCCTGCCTCCCCCCTCAACAGTTCGATTTATGGTTGTGATGAAAACGCGGTTTTCTCAGATATGCTTTTCTCGCCGCTTCGCGGCTTGGCCTCGCCGCCGTGTCTCCGACGCCAGT
>JAIRTS010000259.1 GCA_031254795.1 Treponema sp. | reverse complement strand
TTTTTTTCAATTTTCAAAATTGAAAACTCCGTGAACGCAGAAACAGCGATAATGAGGAAATTATGACTTTCAATAGGAACGAATTCGTGGCGGCGTTTGTCATGGCGCTTGATTTTTTGGAATCAAGCGTTCGTTCAAATGTCACCAATCATAACAAGCGCGTCGCGCTTATAGCGATACGACTTGGAGCGCGGCTTGGGCTGTCTCCTGAAGATATGTTCGATCTCTACGCGGGCGCGATGTTGCATGACAACGGCATTACCAATCCGGTTTACAACAAAATCTCTGGCGGCGGCGCCTCAGATATGGAGCGATTCATGTCGCACTGCATAGTCGGCGAGGAGAATCTTAAATTCTTTCCGTTCCTGAAGCCCCGCGAGGGCATGATTTTGTACCACCACGAAGCGTATGACGGCAGCGGTTACTTTGGCATGTCTGGAAAAATCATCCCGCTTCTGGCGCACATTATCCATTTTGCAGATACGGTTGAAATTATGTATGCGCGGGGATCGACTCGCAAAGAAGTCTGCGAAAAGACGGAGGAATGGAAAGGCTCTCAATTTCTTCCCGATTTATGCGAGGCTTTTGACGAGATTAATTCACTGGCGTTCTGGCTTTCTCTTGACAACAGGTTCATAAATGAGGAGCTTAACCGGAGCGTTCCCCATTATCACATGGAGATGACATTGCGGGAATTGGCGCCTATAGCGCGTATTTTCAGTAAATTTGTTGATGAGAAATCGCCGTTTACCGGAAGACATTCACGCGGCATCGCCGAAAAATCGGAGATTATGGCGAATTTCTACAATTTTGACGAGGAGCGCAAAACAAAACTCATTTTGGCCGCGCACCTGCACGATATAGGCAAACTCGCGGCGCCAAACGCCGTATTGGATAAAGCCTCTTCTTTGACAGCCGAAGAATTTGAGCTTGTGAAACCTCACGTATTTTATACGCGGCGTATGCTCGAAGGCATTAAGGGTTTTGAAGATATTACCGAATGGGCGAGCAACCACCATGAGAAGCTTGACGGCTCAGGCTATCCGTATGGGCTTGCCGCGAAAGACCTTGATTTCGGTTCACGGCTTATGGCATGCATTGACATTTATCAAGCCCTCACCGAGGAGCGCCCCTATCGCAAGCCCCTTGAACATGCGGAAGTTGCCCGTATCATGGGAGGCATGGCTAACAACAACTCCATTGACCGGGACATTACGGCGAGTGTTCTTGAGGCGCTCCGGTGAGCGGCAACACGTTCGGCGTACTGTTCAGAGTCACCGCCTTTGGCGAATCTCATGGCGCGGCGCTGGGGTGCGTTATAGACGGCTGCCCCGCCGGGGTGCCTGTCGACAAAGCGATCATAGCGCGGGAGCTTGAGCGGCGCAAGCCCGGCGGCGATGCGCCGGACGCCGCTCCCGCGTCGACAACGCGGCGTGAAGCCGATGAGCCGGATATCCTTTCCGGCGTGTTTGAGGGCAAGACCCTGGGGACGCCTATCGCCGTCATTATCCGCAACCACGATCACTATTCCGGGGATTACGATGCCTTGCGTGATGTGTACCGTCCCGGTCACGCGGATTGGACGTGGGAAGCCAAGTTCGGAGTCCGCGACCATCGCGGCGGCGGACGCAGTTCCGGCAGGGAGACGGTCGGCAGGGTCGCGGCAGGCGCGGTCGCAAAATCTTTTCTCTCCCAATATGGCGTTGTCATTCAGGCGTGGTCTTCTTCCATTGCCGGCGTCGCCGCGCCCGCGCCCGGGGATCCGTCTTTCAGTCTCGCCCTTGCGGAAAGCAACAGTTTGCGTATGCCCGCTCCCTCCGAGGCGCTTGAGGAGATTCTGGCGAAAATTGAGCGGCTTCGGCTTGAAGGCGACAGTGGCGGCGGCGTTGTCACCTGTGTTGTTCGCGGCGTGCCGCCCGGGCTTGGAGAGCCTGTTTTCGACAAACTTGACGCCCGCCTCGCCCAGGCGATGCTTTCCCTGGGCGCGGCGAAGGGTGTCGAATTCGGAGCGGGTTTCGCTTCCGCCGATAGTCAGGGTTCTCTGCTCAACGACACTCCGTATCAAAGCGCCGCTACCGAGCTTCTGACGCCGGCGATGGCGCCAGACGGCGTGCCTCCCATGTCCTTCAAAACAAACAACGCGGGTGGCGTCCTTGGCGGCATAAGCAACGGCATGCCGCTGGAATTCCGCGTCGCGTTCAAGCCCGTGCCTTCAATATCGAAGAAACAGACGACCATTGACCGCGCCGGATCGGTGCGGGAACTTGTTGTCAAAGGCAGGCACGATGTTTGCGTCGTGCCTCGCGCCGTTCCGGTTGTGGAAGCCATGACAGCCCTTGTCCTCGCCGATATGTTTCTGTTACAATGGAGAAACTGGCAAAGGAACTAATATAGCTATGGAAGGAAACGGCGATTTTTCTTTATTAGAACTCTTTAGAATGGGCGGAATATTCATGTGGCCGTTGCTTTTTTTCTCAATTGTGACCATTGCAATCGCTCTTGAACGGGTCGTTTTCCTTCTCTATCATAATTTGCGCATGGACGATCTTAAAACACGGGTCGAAGGCTATCTTGTCACCGGCAATATGGCGGGGGCGCGGGACTACCTTTCTTCCTTGACAAACCGCAGAATTGGAGCGCGAATATTCTTGTGCCTCGCCAACCACCACGACCTCAGTGAACACGAAATAGAGAAGGCTGTGGAAGCCGAAGCCTTGACTTGCATCAACACTCTTGAGAGCGGCTTTAACTTTCTCACGGCGCTGGGATCGCTTTCTCCGCTTACCGGCTTCCTCGGCACCGTGTCCGGCATGATCGGCGCGTTCAAGTCCATTGCGGAAGCGGAAAACGTCAACGCCCAAATCGTGGCAAACGGCATCTACGAAGCCCTTATCACCACGGTTTTTGGTCTCATTATAGCTATCATCGCAATGGTCTCTCATTCCCTCCTCTCTCATGTTGTCGATAAATTCGCCGCAGATACGGAGAAGTCCTGTACTGACCTCATCATTGACATAGTTCGGCTCAACGTCAAAAACAAAGGCAAAATCGACCGCAAGCTTCTTCCCGGCCCCAGAGAGAGAAGCGTACCCTCTCTTCACGAGTATACATGATCGCCGCCTGACGCTTCGGTAAGCGCGAGGCGAGTCCGTCCTAGCGTCTGTCGTAATGTGTAATTTCTTTATGGCAAAGATAATAGTGGAATTTTCTAAAAAAAAATAAAAAAAAGTGAAAAAAGGGTTGACAAAATATAGAGTGTTTTGTTATATTAACACTCACGCGCCTTCTGTTGCGCCCCATCTTCCAGAAAGTGAAGCTAAAATTTTTTTTCAAAAAAAGGGTTGTGGAGGGGTTGACAAAGCGCGGGGGCGTGTGATAGAGTGAAGCTCCTCTTGGAAGAGAGGGGCGTGGCGTTCAAAGGGGCGGAAGTTTTTTTGGACGTTTGAAAGAGAGAGCGGGAAGGGGCTTTGGCGGCGGGGAGCCGCCGGGGCGGAAGGGGAGGAAGGCCTAGAGATGGGTCTCTTGAGATATTTGGCAGTCTACGGACTGTTGA
>JAIRTS010000255.1 GCA_031254795.1 Treponema sp. | reverse complement strand
GCAATGACTCGGAGAACTTCCCGTTTGAGCGTCAAATTCCTTGACGCGCTTTTCTCCTTTCTCAAAAGGAAAACCATCTTCGCGGGCTTTGCGTATAACGGCGGCGCCGTCACCGGATGCGGGATCAAGCGGCGCGGGCGGGAATACGGAATAATTCCCCGCCGGCCCCGCCGCAACGCTTGCAGCCGTCATCGCGGGCGCGGACGCGCAGAAGCGATCCTTGCAAGACTTGCCCGCCACTGGATTGCTTCGACCTACGGGCTCGCGATGACAAACCCGGAGGGTCTGACCTCAAGAATGTCTCGCATAAACTGCGGCCGCTTTTTTGAGATTTCAATCGCGAAGCGCGACAAGCCGCCGTGTTGACACGGCTTGGTCAGGGGGCTGACATGAAATTTAGTCAGGGGGCTGACACAGGCTTAGTCAGCAGTCTGACACATCCCTAGTCAGCGGTCTGACACAGGCTTGGTCAGGGGGCTGACATAGCCCTAGTCAGGGAAGCCGACCGGGACTATGACAGAGGGGCGTTTGGTTAAGAGGCGGGCTGCGGGACGGTGAGGACGGCGGGGCTCGCTATGGTTCGGGGGTTTTTCAGGCCGGTGCTGCCGGACCCGGTGAACTGGGTGACGACCTCCACATGCCAGTCCCCGGCGGAGAGGGCGGGGATAATGCCGATGAGCTTTGACGCGGCGTTCTCCGCCAGGTGTCCGTCCACTTTGACGCGCAGGGAGGGATCGGCGGCGGAGGCGAAGTACACGCCCGTGTCCGGGCTGTCTCCGGCGATCTTTATCTTGTGTCCCGAGATGTTGAACATGCCGCCGGGGGTGAGGGTCTCGTTGACGGCGCCGGTCGCGACGTCGATGAACTCGTCGATGTAGCCCGAGGAGTCCGCCAGACCCTCCACCTCCACGACAATGCGCTCGGCCAGGGCGCGGAGCGGGGCGCGGGTGCGGAAGTGGAAGGCGACCGGGTGCTTGCCCGTGTCGTGGCTTTCGGAGACTTTGTCAAAGGTGCCGCCCACGTTGGGATGGACGGAGAAGTAGCCCATGTTCACGGCGAAGCCGTCGCAGAGCTGGTAGGCGGCCTCGCCAAAGAACTGATGGACATGCTCCACCAGGTCGTCGTAGTTGCCGGTGAAGCCGCCCCTGTTCTTGAGGGCCGCGCAGACCTCCCTGACGCCCAGGGTCGCCTCGTTGTCGGTGCGGGCGATGTACGCGCCCTCGACCTTGGGCAGGTAGTTTGGGTAGAGTTTCACCCGAATGCGGTGCAAAACCTCGTCCACGTTGTTGATGATAGCCATGTCAATTACTCCTTTGAAAATATAAAAACAGATGAAACGCGACAGGCGGCGGGCTGACGCGTGGCCTTAACCGCTGTCTGTCGCATACGAAAAAACGGCGTCAGGGGCTTTGCCGCGAAACGCCTTCGCGCTTATTCCTGATTGTTGGAATACGCCGCCTCGCCGCCGGCTCCCACCGCAACGAACTTGCCGCCGCCGTAGGCTATGTCGCTGCTGCTACCATAGTCTGAATCAAATGTGATGTCGGTAACTTGCTTGCTTGGGGCTAAGTATGCCCTGAAGTCTGGGGCGCGGGTGATGCGCGTAGCTACGTTGCGCAGTTGCATTGCGCAACATAGTCGCGCTTGGCCGTTTGCCGATCATAGTTGAGTATTTATACCATAAAGCGAAAGAAAGCGCAAGCGGTTTTTTTTCAAACTTCCGCTGATTTTTTATAGGGGGCGGCTCTTTATGGTTTGACACCACCGCTCCAGCGGGGCGGCTGGGGGCGCGGGGGATTTGTTCCCCCGCGCGCGGGGGCTATTGCCGGGCAAGACTGTTGTCGAATGAATGAAATCAACTGACCGAAAATCCGTCTCAACTCCCGTCGCCACCTCGCCCTAAATAGAGTCTGTCCATAATGTAGGCGCATTATGGACAGACTTCCTTAAAAACTGCATTTTCGCAGCCCTTATGCGAGAAAAGGCGTCGGACTAAAGTCTGCGGTCTGTCCACAAAGCAACCGACTTTGTGGACAGACACCAACTCCACAACCCCGCCCTAAAGGGACGGGGTATGTTGGTTCTGATAGGTATGGATTGTATGCGGGATCCAATACCCTTGAACCGAAAGCGGATGCCGCTATTGAAATCGCCCTAAAGGACGGGGTATTGGACCCGCCTGCGAATAAAACTTGTCTCAATGGAGCCTGTCTCAAAACTAATTGACTGTGCGCTGCGCGCGCGATTTTGGGACAGGCTTTTGCGGCTTTCAGGCTTTCAGCCTTGCAAAACCGCGAATTTCAAGGTTGCTTTCCCAAAGACTGAAGTTTTGGGAAAGCCTCAATGTCCAATAAATACGCGCCACAAAGAGTCATAAAAAACACCAGCCCCGCCAATAGCCTTTTCATGATAGTTCCTCTCAATCCCGCGCGCCGTTTTTCTCGCCTATTCCGCTATATCTTTCCTGAATGGCATGGCGTCGGTCTCATACATGCGCCAAACTTGATCCGCAAGGGGCGAGCGCCCGAATGGAACGGGGCGTTTTTCACTTTTTTCAGGATCATGGCTTTGTCACTTCAATCGAATCAATCCAGACTTCGCCGGTGAACGCGCCCGCCTCCGCGACAAACGCGAGCATGTCAATATGCTCCCACGAGAATTCCCCCCTCGGATTGAGCCATTCCTGAGTCGCGTTCACCCAGGCGCCGTGTTCCGTCATGGCGTCTAGCGGTATTGTAACCGTATGCCACTCGTTGTCCGCGGGCGCCATTTCGTGGTCAACCGTGAATCTCATGCGCCACGGGAGGCGGGGCGCGTTTTCCACGTCTACAAACCTGATGTCAAAGGAAGCGTCCGCGCTGGTCTTAACCTTGAAACGCACTGCGTACCCATTGTCTTTCAGATACGCCCAGTCTATGGAAGCGGGAAGCGTGAACATGAAGGAGTGGTACTGCGCGGGATTTTTCCACAGCAGGCAGTACTCGCCATCGGCGCCCGCGCTCTCCGCATACGCGCTGAAGAATGGGGAGTCGCCTGCGCCTCCGGTTTCCCAGCAGACAATCGACGTTCCGTTTCGGGGATAATCGTCGTATATTGTAAAACCAGCTTGCGTTTTCTCCGCGACTCTCTGTTCGGGCGGCGTCCAGCCCATTGCCTTGACCACTTCAACGTTCAAGTCCGCGTAAAAGTCGCCGCCGGACGGGTTTTTGAATAAGCCGAATCCGCCGGTGTAATCCCAGCTTGTTCGGGCGACGCGGCGCTCGTCAAGGAAGCGCGCGACCGCCGTATACCAGCGGACGCGGTCTTTTGGCAGGCTGTTTATCATATACACGCCAAATTCGCCGCAAAACACCGGCGCTTTTCTGGCGTTTGAGAACTCGGACGCTTTGTTGAGGGTCGCCGCCAGTACGGAGGGCTGCCCCTCGCGCGGATACTGGTTTTTCAGATTGTATTCAATCCACGTCCCTTTCAGGTCCGCAGGCGCCGCCGGCATGTCATGGGCGTCCGCGGGAAACGGAACGTTTTTCAGGTTCCGCAAATTGGGGGGGCTTCCCCATGTCTCGCCCTGGTGGGAAAAGAGATACGGATCGTAAAAATGAAAGGTGTATATGAGGTTGTCATCGCTGTATTCAGGTATGGCGGACAGGGCGTCGATGGAGTTATAGCCCGTCCCTCCCACTATAATTGTCCGCGCGGGGTCTTTCGACCGGATCGCGGCTATCACCTTCCCCTGAATCTCCCCCCAGAGGCTGTCGCTGATCCCATGCGGTTCATTGAGGATTTCATACATAACATATTCGCTCCGGTCTTTGTAGCGCTCCGCCATCTGCGTCCATACCGGAATCAGAATGTCGCCTATGTCTTCCGCTGTATTCGCAACCGGATCAAACGAGTGGTTGTCAAGGATGAGATACATTTCGTTCTTTTCGGCCCAATCAACGGCTTGATCGAGCAGGCGCAAAAATAGCGGGTCCAGAGTGTAAGCGGGAGCGCCGTCAGCCGCCTCGCCGCTTGTGAAACTGTGCAGATTGAGCGGCAGCCGCACAACGTCAACGCCGAGGCTTTTCACCTGTTCAAAGGTTTCCTCGGTGTACTTGGTGAATGGAATCGTCTGGGGCGAGGAAGATTGAAACCATTCCGAGAAGTTGACGCCTTTTGAAAACGGCGCGGGGTATTCCGACGCGACCACCGGGAAATCGAGAGAGCCTAGGGTGTAATCGTCTTCCACGGCGGCGTCGCCCGGAGGTATATTGGCGATATTGTTGCTTTGATCGGCGCAATGGGTAAAAATAAGCGCCGCCACAATTAGCGGATGGATATGCCTTGTGCGTTTCATGTTATTGCTCCTGTTGGTAATGAAAAAGAAAGTGTTCAAGCCGGCGCGCGACGTCTTTCAAGGCGTCTTTGTCAGGCAAAAACACGATGCGGAAATGGTCGGGTTCCTTCCAGTTGAAGCCCGTCCCCTGCGCCACAAGCAGGTGTTGCTCGCGCAATAAATCCATGATGAATTTCTCGTCATCCGCGATGTTAAAGCGTTTGACATCTATTTTCGGGAAACAGTACAGCGCGCCTCTAGGTTTCACCACGGAAAGTCCGGGAATGGCGCCGATAAGCTCGACCACCGCGTCCCGCTGTTCCTTGAGTCTGCCGCCGGGCAGCACCAGATCGTTGACGCTTTGATAGCCGCCGAGCGCGGTCTGTATGCCGAATTGCGCCGGCATATTCGCGCAGAGTCTCATATTGGAGAGCATGTCAAGCCCGTCAAGGTATCCATTGCCCGCGCCGCTGGCGATGATTTTTTTATTGCCGGAAAGCGCCATCCAGCCGGAGCGGAAGCCGGCGGCGCGGTACGCCTTTGACAAGCCGTTAAAGCTGATGGTGAGTATTTCAGGATCAATTGAGGCCATAGGCACATGCTTCGCGTCGTCATAGACGATGCGCTCGTAGATTTCATCGGCGAACACGATGAGTTCATGCTCACGGGCGATCTTCGCAATGCCTTCAAGTATCGCCCTGTCGTACACCGCGCCGGTCGGGTTGTTCGGATTGATGACCACAATCGCCTTGGTGCGGCTGTTCACTTTGGCCGCTATGTCCTCAAGGACAGGGTTCCAGCCGGACGCCTCGTCGCACAGGTAATGCGCCGCGGTTCCGTCGGCAAGCGTAACCGCGGCTGTCCACAGCGGATAATCCGGCATGGGAACAAGCACCTCATCGCCGGAGTCAAGGAGTCCCTGCATGGCCATCATAATAAGCTCGCTGACCCCGTTTCCAATGTAAATGTCGTCAATGCCGACATCAAGAACGCCCTTGGATTGAAAATCGTGCGTCACGGCTTTCCGCGCCGCAAACAAGCCTTGCGAATCGCCGTAGCCCTGGGCGTTCTGCATGTTTATGATAATGTCGTGAATGATTTCATCGGGCGCGTTGAACCCGAAAGCGGCGGGGTTGCCGATATTCAGCTTGGTGATACGGAATCCGTCGTTCTCAAGCCGTTTGGCTTCCTTCAATACAGCCCCCCGAATATCATAGCAGACTTCGTTGAGTTTTGAAGATTTTAAAAAGGTACGCACACAGAGATGCTACGCTTTTGTGTTCCTGTTGTCAATGGGCAAAACGCGCGGGGATCCCGTGTCGCCTCATTTTGAAAGAGCGCCCGCGCCTCATACGGAATTTCACAGCGACAACAGCGGCGAGTTTGCCAATCAGTTCACCGTCGAACAAAAAACGACGCCGCTGTCAGGGGAAAAAGCGGAACTGCGGCGGGTTTTACGGGCTTCGCAATCCGGTTCAGGCGCAACGCCATGTCAACAAGTTAAGGGCAAGGCGCCCAGTCAAAGCCGTGGCAAGCCGGAAACGGGAGGGTGTCACGGGAAAAAACGTGTTTTGAGACAGTCCGAAATTTGTCAGGAAAGGCGGACTATGAAAACCGTTCAAAGAAAAAACGAACACAGGATTTCAGCCGGAACCGTAAAACGCCGTTCAAAAAGATGATGTGGCTCACGCTCAGCCTGGTGAAAGAAAGCTCACAAAACGCCCTTGAACGATTCTTCCCGAAAATAAAAGAAGCGGCTCACATGACGCGGTGGGGCGCTGAATGACCGGCTCATCGGGATGCTGATAACGGATGGTAGCCTTGCGCGGAAATACTTATATCGGGAACTGGCGTCGGAGACACGGCGGCGGGCGACGCCGACGAGGCCAAGCCGCGAGGCGGCGAGAAAAGCATATCTGAAAAAACCATATTTTCATCACAATCACAAATCGAACTGTTGCAGGGGAGGCAGGAAGGGGGACAGCCCCCGCTGTCCTTGTTTCTTAACTTGTTGACAGTGGGACGCCGTCTCCGCCAGTCCCCCTGCTTCGGAAAGGGAACTTCGCGGCTAAAAGCGCTTTTTTCTAACGGGTTCCGCATTGCCGCCGGACGCAGATTCCGCCCTTCTCCCTCTCCGTCAGGGGGGAGGAGCAAGGCTTTGTCATACACCTTCTCCGTGTTGGAATCAGACTTGGTCTTGCGTAAGAGTTTCTTGTTGGGGCTGAAAAAGGAGGGCGCGGGAAGCGGTGGACGCGATTGAGGGCGTCCGGTTCCTCTTGGGTGTCATGGCGCCGGGAACCGGCGTTGTTTTCTGTCCGGCGAAACAGTCGCCGTTTTTGCTGCGGGAACGGCTATGGGAGAGTCCTGGGGTCTTGACGGTTTCCCGCTGGTTGATGATGTCGCGGTTAATGAGCGCCGGGCTGTTGTCGCTGCGGAACCCGGCAATTTTGAAGGGGCTGGAGAGACGGGCGGTTTTAAGTCCTTCCGTCGTCCAGATATGGGATTTGTCCAACAGGACGCGGAGCCGCAGCCAGCCGGAGCGGACGCCGGCAATAGCAAGGGTGAGGTTGAGATGGCCCGGACAGCGCGTTTCCGGTTATATCCGGCGCGGCGGACATACCTGTCCAGAATGAAGCTCTTTTCTTTTTTGCCCCCGCCTTGAGGCGCTCCCCCATGCTTTCCCGTGCCACGGCTTTTCGCTCGTTCATGCGCGGCCCCATTTTGACATCCGGCTCCTGACGGAAGCATCTCGATTTGGGACGCCTTTTCATAATGTCGCAAACTCCTCTCTTCAGGCGCTTCCCGAGGCCTCGCCGCAACCCCTTGACTCCTCTACAAAATGAGTTGATAATGAAATTACCCGCGCCCTAAAGGGCGGTGGAACTTACAGATGGAGGCTTACATTTATGCAAAACCATAAACCGTTCAAGCCCTTGCCGCGATTCTGCGTCGCATTATCGGCCGTACTACTGCTGCCGCTCGTCGCAGGGTGCGCCACGGCTCCGGCCGCGAGCGGCGACCCGGTCGCCGCGATCCGTGGCAACAAGTCCATGTTGCAGTA
>JAIRTS010000247.1 GCA_031254795.1 Treponema sp. | reverse complement strand
TCCTGATGAGCGTAATACAGGATGCTGCCGCCGGGCGTCTCGTATACGCCCCTGCTTTTCATGCCGACCACGCGATTCTCCACCAAATCGGCGAGACCCACGCCGTTTGCGCCGCCGATCTTGTTCAGGGTGTTGATAAGAGACACGCCGTCAAGTTTCTCGCCATTTACCGCGACCGGAACGCCTTTGTCGAATTCAATTCCGACATATTCCGGCTTGTCCGGCGCCTTCTCCGGCGGCACGGTCATCTTGAGCATCGTATCGTAGCGCGGCTCATTCGCCGGGTCTTCCAGTTCAAGCCCTTCGTGGGAAATATGCCACAAGTTGTCGTCCCGGCTATAGGAGTCGCTCCTCTTCGTGGGCGCCGGGATATTACGTTTTTCAAGGTATTCTATCTCTTCTTCACGACTTTTGATGTCCCACGTCCGCCACGGGGCGATGATTTCCAAATCCGGGGCAAACGTCATGATTCCCACATCAAAACGCACCTGATCGTTGCCCTTGCCGGTCGCGCCGTGGGCAATGGCAACCGCGCCTTCTTTCCGCGCGTACTCCACCAGCGTTTTTGCGATAAGGGGGCGGGCTGTGGACGTGCCGAGAAGATACTTGTCTTCATAAAGCGCGCTCGCCTTGAGCGCGGGCCACACGTATTCTTCAACGTATTCTTTTTTTACATCCACGACATGGCAGACAGCCGCTCCGGTGTCAAGGGCGCGCCGTTTTATGGCGCTCCAGTCCGCTTCCTGCCCGACATCAACGCATACGGCGACAATATCGGCGTCATGGTTTTCCCTGAGCCACGGAATAATCACGGTGGTGTCAAGCCCGCCGGAATACGCGAGAACGATTTTCTTTTTCATATATACTCCTCTTTTTTCTATTATATTATTTTTACTTGAGGCTAGTCTAGTGTCATAATCTTCAAAAAAAGGTTCCATACAAAAGAGCGCAAGCGGACCCAATCAGGGAAGACTGCCAAATGCTGTTCACCACATTAGGGCGCGTCTGTCTGTTTCATGGCAATGCGGGTCAATAATTCACGCGTCATTTTACTTGCCTTGTCCGCGGCGCGTAATAAAATGCTTTTGCTATATTCACTCGCCAACCGAATGTCGCCGTTCGACTTCAGGAACTCCGCCATGTTTTGGTGCTTCCTCATAAGCAGTTTTTCATATTTAATCCATTCGTTTGTAATTTCGTTCTCTCTTCCAACCCTCGAAGCAAGGGCAAATAAACCCCGGAATCTCCAATACGCGCTTGTTTCATCATATTTCGAATTTCCCTTCGCGTAAATATCAGGAATTTCATCTGTCATGGCAAATAAAGGCATATACGGGCAGGCGAGCGGCGTCGCCATCGTTTGCCAAATCATCCCCTTTAATGGATCCGGCATAGACGGGTCCAGCACCATGATATGACTTTCCGCTGTCCTTACAACGCCTATCGGTCGAGTCGCTTCTCCGTCAAGTTCTGTTCCTGAATATCCCGCTCTCAACACTTCCGCCACATTCTCAATCGTCAAAGGATTCTCGGGAGTCAGGAACAGAGGGTATGTTTTTTGCCGCGCGGGTTGACACGTGCTCGGGTTTAATATCTTCTGTCCCAACCACAAACGGTCTACATTATAGTAAAGGTCGGTCGGGTCGTTCATTTTTTCAAAATACCCAAAGGCCGAGGCGAAATCAAAATTTGCGCGCTCCGGGCTGTCAAGCAACTCGAACTTTTCAACAAATTCAAACAATCCCGCGCTGTACTTTATATTAGAATCATCCTCTAAATTGACGCATCTAATCCTCATGCAGTTTGCGACAAGCAAATATTTGTCATCAGGAACACGAACAGCTATCCACTGATGTCCGCTGCCGATTTCCATATACCACGCTTCATTTTCATCGGCAAAGGCAATTCCGTTTGCCTCGGACGCGCCGTATTCCTCCACATACTTCCCGAGCAGTTTCACGCCATCCACAGCCGATTCGATCTGCGGAAGTATCAACGTGAGCATTATCGATTCCTCTATTCCGGAAGGGACGGTGGGATCGGCCGCCAGAGCCTTCTTGTTAATTCCCATAGAGTTAGTGGCGGACATCGCGACGTTTTGTTCGTTTATACCCCGTTCCTCAAAGAAATAATGGTCGCCGGCAGGCGCAATCGCTTCAAAAATGTTTTCTTCATCAGCGATGGAACAATAACGAATTTTCTCGCGCGGAACAGGGACTGTGAGCCCATTTCCCAGTGTCCACTTTTCGTCTGGCGCAAGCGTATCGTATTGCGGTTTTCGCATGCCGAACACGTATTTATTCCAGTTGTTTTTTTCGTTATCCTCGTTTCTCGCAACAAGCATAACGCCGTCTTCTGTCGCCTTTGTTCCCGCTATCAGAGTTGTACACATCATTTTTCTCCTTCTCTAAATTCTTTATTCCGTTGAGGTTTAATGCCCCCGCCGCTCTTTGGGCGATTAAAACTGGGGGGTATGGGGGATTTGTTCCCCCATATACGCGAAAATTTCAATGAGAAATCTTCAATACTCCGCCGCAGAGTGGCGGGGATTTTTTATTCGCAGGCGGGTCCAATACCCCGCCCTTTAGGGCGGTTTCAATAGCGGCATCCGCTTTCGGTTCAAGGGTATTGGATCCCGCATACAATCCATACCTATCAGAACCAACA
>JAIRTS010000207.1 GCA_031254795.1 Treponema sp. | reverse complement strand
GCTTCCAAGGGCGTAATCGTAGAGGATCGCGCCGAGGTCGTCTTTGAACGCCTGGCTGGGGAAACTCGTAAAGTTCCACGAAACCGCCGAAAGGTTGGGATTGCTCATAAAGAGGAACGCCTCTTTTTCAAGCGGGTTGTCCGGACGTTCGTCAGCGCCGAAGGTGCTGAACGGGGTGACGAAACCGAGCTTTTCAACTGCGGCTTTCTTGCCGTTCGGTGTATTGAAAAGCCATTCAAGGAGTTTGATGGACGCTTCTTGAGACGCCTTTGAAGCCTTGTCGTTAACGCAGATGAAATTTTCCGTGCCGGTGCACAAACCCTGCGCTTCCTCGCCGCTCACGCCCGTGTAGATCGGCAGATATTTGACATCGGAAGCCTGCACCACGTTGCCTGCTACGCCCGCAATTTGCCCCCAGCCCCATGTGCCGTTCTGCACCATAGCCGCCTTGCCAAGCGCGAACTCGGACATGGAATCATCAACGGACTTGGAACCGATCATCCTGGGATCCGTCACCGAATTATTGATGTACAGATCGAAAATATTGCGATATTGAGCACCGTACGTCAGATCGATTTTGTCCAGATCGCCTACGCCCTTGTCGCGGTATTCGTAGTAAATGGGCAGGTTCGCCAGATGGGTCTGCCAGCGCCAGTCCTCGCCGGGTCTAAACGAGGTCGACGCAAACACGCCATCAATGCCTAAATCAAGCTTGCGGGCGGTCATGTCTTCCACCACGGCTTTAAGGGTGGCGAAGTTGTTGATCTGCGCCGCGCTGGAGATGTTTGTAACGGCGCGGTCAGGCAACTCAAAATACTTGCGGAAGATCGCGTCATTGTAAATGATGCCGTATGTCTCAACCGCATAGGGAAGCCCGTACACGCCGCCATCCACGGAAATAGCCATGCTTTTGTCGGAAAGCCATGCGTACAGATTCGTGTCCTTCAGATCCGCCGTATAGGTTTGCCAGTTCAGATAGCCTATGGGGCCGTTGATATTGAACAACGTGGGCGGATCCGATTTGGTAATCTCGGAACGCAAGGTCTGCTCATAGGTGCCGCCTGCGGCGGTGACGACCTTGGCTTCAATGCCAGTCTCCGCAGAGAACTGATCGATCACTTCCTTCCATTGAGCGTCGATTTCCGGCTTAAAGTTAAGCAGGTAAACCTTCCCAACCGCGTCTTTTTTGCCGCAGGATCCGAATAGAATCGTCACCAGCAGCGCCGTTGTTAAGGCGGCAAACAATTTGCTCAGCCTTTTCATATGCTTCTGCATATATTCCTCCTCATAAAGGATAAAAATACATTTGCGCTACACAAATGTCAAGCACTTATTTTTGGGGAGCCGCTTCAATTGTATGTGGCTCTTCCACAGTGGCGTCCGCTCCCGTTAAGGAGCGCCAACGCTCAAAGACGGCCAAGGAAGGGATCCCCCCCCCCCCCCGAGAGCGAAAAAGCGATGGTAAAGTCGTTCTGGGTTACGGCAAATTTACCGGCGACTTCCTCAAATAAATCGATCAAATCCGGCGCGAAATGCGTTCCTTTTCCCGCTATAATGAGCTTCGCCGCCTTGTCATGGGCAAGGGCTTTTTTGTAGGGACGTTCGGATGTAATGGCGTCGTACACATCGGCAATGGCCAACAGGCGTCCAAGAAGGGGGATGCTTTCTTCCAAAAGCCCGTAAGGATAGCCGGCGCCATCCCACCGCTCATGGTGAGTTCCGGCGAAAACCTTCGCATATTCAAGAAAGTCACAGGCGGACGACTTCGCTTCAATTTTTTCAATAACCCCCACGCCAAGGGTGGTATGCCGCTTCATTATTTCGAATTCTTTTTCATTAAGCGCCTCTTTTTTTTGCAACACACTGTCGCTGATGCCTATCTTGCCGATGTCGTGCAGTTGGGAAGACAGGAGCAGGAGGTCGACATCCCAATTTTTGGTTATATCCTCATACAGTTTCCGCTCTATCAAGCCATCGACCAAAATTTTCAGGTACGCCTGCACCCGCTCGTTATGGCCGCCGGTAGTATCGTCCCTACAGTCAACGATGTCAGCCATCGTTTTCAGCACGGCGTTTTGAAGCTCAACCACCGTTTTTGTCTTTTCATCGACCAGGTTTTGCAGGTTGTCGTTAAATTCCTGCAATTCTTTCCGCTGCCTTTCAAGAACCTCTTGCTGGGAATTCACCAGAATATGCACCTCAACGCGCTTGCGGAGGATGAACGGCGAGAAAGGTTTTGAAATGTAATCAATCGCGCCCAGGGTCAGTCCCTTAACTTCGTCTTCAATTTCGCTCTTTCCGGTCAGAAAGATCACGGGGATTTTCAGCGTGTCGGGATTGTCTTTCAGCAACTTGATAGCTTCATAGCCATCCATATCGGGCATATCAATGTCAAGCAGGATAAGAGCCGGTTTATTACGTTCAAGCAGTTCAAACATTTTTTTTGCCGATGGGACAGTAAACACATTATAAAGCGACATTAAAGCGTTTTTGCCGATTTTGAGGTTTGCTACACTGTCATCAACAATCATGATGGTTTTTCTGTCGTCCATAGATTGATCCCGGTTTTTGATATGGTTTTTAACTGCCTGCCCGAGCCTTTTCCAAATTTTTGAAAAAACTTGAGTCTATTCCAAAACTAACCCAAACTATGTTCGCAAACGCAGTTCGCGTTTTGGAACAGACTCACTCTTCTATTATACACCTTCACATAAATTAGTAAAGTAGTTTGCGATAAAAATCGCGGAGCTGACATGCGCCATAGCGCTCCTTTTTGAGTGGAATCTCCCACCAGCCAGCGTCTCCTTCAGGGCGCATTCGTTAGGGCGGAAGATGACCGCAAAAAAGTACGGCGACCCATTCCCCATTCAGACGATTTATGTCATAATAAGAAACCATGCGAAAAAAGCAGTTGATTATACTCGGCGCGGGAGTCATGCAAGGACCAGCGATTAGAACCGCGAAAAGCCTAGGGTTTGAAGCCATTGTGGTGGACGGAGACCCGAACGCCCCCTGTGTACAGGAGGCGGATCGTTTTGAGAATATCGATCTTAAAGACAAGGAGGGCGTGGAAGCCCTCGCGCGTTCTCTGCGGCTGCACGGCAGGCTTGCGGGCATTATGACCGCAGGCACGGACTTTTCGGCTTCGGTCGCATGGGTCGCGGAACGATTGGGGCTTCCCGGACTGCCGTATGAGGCGGCGCTGAACGCATCCGATAAAGAGCGAATGCGATCTTGTTTCAAACGGGACGGCGTTCCTTCCCCTGCTTTCACAACGTTGTCCGCCGCGCCGGACGCCAACTGGAAAGCGCCCTTTCCTTTTCCGGTTGTGGTGAAACCGGTCGACAACATGGGCGCGCGGGGGTGCCGCCGCGCGGACACATTTGAAGGCCTGCGAGAGGCGGTCCGCGACGCGCTTCCTTTCTCTCGCTCAAAGCGAATCATAATAGAAGAATATATGGAAGGCCCCGAATTTTCTGTCGACGCCATTGTATGTCAGGGAGAAATCACCATAGCCGGACTTGCGGACAGGCATATCACGTTTCCACCCTATTTTATCGAAATGGGTCACACCATGCCCGCAGACCTCGACCCGGAGACCGCCGATAGTCTGCTCTCCGTGTTTAAAGCGGGCGTCCGCAGCCTCGGTGTCGCAAACGGCGCCGCAAAAGGAGATGTCAAACTCACGCCCAAAGGTCCCATGATAGGCGAGATAGCGGCGCGGCTTTCTGGCGGCTATATGTCGGGCTGGACATACCCCTATGCGTCGGGGGTCGATGTCACCCGCGCCGCCATAGGGGTCGCCATAGGGGAGAATCCCATGGCCATCGCCGCGTCCCTTATGCCTTCGCGGAATTGGACGTCAGCCGAGCGGGCGTTTATTTCCATACCGGGCGTAGTCCGCTCCATAGAGGGATGCGACGCCGCCAGAGCGGTTCCATACGTGCGCGACATTTTTTTGCGTGTAAAACCCGGCGACACGGCGCGTTTCCCGGTGAACAATGTAAGCAAGGCTGGCAATGTTATAGCCGCTGCTCCCACTCGCGCTGAAGCGGTCCGCGCCGCAGAATCCGCCGCCCGCTCATTGCTTGCGCGGCTGGAAACGCCCAATGAGGGCACCACGTCTTTTCTGGAAAACGATGGCGCGACAGGCGTGTTTCCGCCGTCCGCCTATACGGTTTCTCCTGAAATACAAAATCATCTCGAAAAACTGCCGCCAGGGATTGAAAAAAACATGAACTGCCCTTACAATAAAAATGTTCTGGAAAGAAGCGCCGGCCAAGCTCTTTCCATTATAGCATTTCCTGAATTTGAAACAGCGGAATATACGGACTGGCTGGGAAGAACCGCGCGGGAAAGTTTGAAGGCCATCAGAACACTCACCGGTCTTTCGCTTCCGGTGAAGAGGATTGACCGCGCCGCTTGTTCCGGCATGGCTTTAGGACGCGGTTTTTGGAAGGCGCTCATACGGGGAGGCTATCAGGGGGCGGTTTATCTGATAGATTCTTTGATGTCAAGGGGCTAATATGACAAAATGGAAGAACTCCATGCCAAAACGGCGTTTTTTTTTCTGTCTCCTTCTCATCGCGCCGCTTGCCGCAACCCATTCCCAGGATAAAACGCTTTCTTTACAAGACGCTCTCAACGTCCTGCCTGAATTCCAATGGGATCCTTTTCTACAGACCGGAACTTTTTACAGTTCAGGACATTACGCCAGTTTTCAGGTGGGGCTTAAAGGAGAAAACTGTTTTTCGCTGATAGACGGGTATGAGGTCATCAGCGCCCCCTCGCCTTATATGGAAAATGGCGCGCTCCGCTTTCCTGAAAATTTCATCATATCGCTCAAGAACGCCATTGACGCCGAGATCAAGAACGATTTGAAGCCGTTCAAGGTGGCGGCAATTATCATTGATCCCGGTCATGGAGGCAAAGATTCCGGCGCTACAGCCACACAGACCATCAATGGGAAAAAAGTCTCCCTGCGGGAAAAAGACATCGTGCTTGCCATAGCGCTCGATCTGCGGGACAGGCTTGTCAAACGCTATCCCGACAAAAAGATACTTATGACGCGCGCCACCGATGTCACGTTGGCGTTAGAAGAGCGGGCGTCTTTTGCGAATGGGATAAAAGTCGAAGAAAGCGAAGCCATCATTTTCATCTCTATCCATTGCAATTCGGAATTGAACGCCAGCCTCAAAAAAAATCCGGCGCGTGGATATGAAATATGGTACCTTCCCCCAAAAGTGCGGAGAGAAATCATTGAAAGAGATGGCTTTAACGGAAGCGAGGAAGTCAGAACCATTCTCAACGCCTTGAAAGAAGAGGAATTCACCTTCGAAAGCAAGTTGCTCGCCGCGTCCCTTCTCGCGCGGTTTGACGCATTCATCGCTCCGGCGAGCCCTTCGCGCGGTATAAAAGAAGAGGAATGGTACGTGGTCAAAAGAACCAACATGCCTTCAATTCTGGTAGAACTCGGCTTTATAAGCAACCCCTCAGACGCGGCGTTGCTGTTGGAAAAGCAGTCCCTTGAAAAATACACCAAAGCCCTTTTCGAGGGCTTGGTTGACTTTGTAACGCTTTACGAAAAACCGGGAGGCTTCAGCATCATAGAATGAAACCCATTTCCTCTATTTTTTCCATTGTAATCCGCTCGCTTATCGACAAGCGGACGCGGCGGCTTTTGTACCTTGTCATTCTCGGCGCAGTCGCGCTCAAAAACGGGGCGGACTCTGACACAATCCGGCGCACCTTTGTCTTTTACAATATGAAAGATTACACGCCTCAAGCCGAGGAACATATGTTGTTGCGCTCGCATTCCGAAGAAGCGGCTCTCGCGCGCTACGTGGAAGAGACGCTCTTTGGCCCCCGCAACCCGGAATCGGCGCCGCTTTTTCCCAGAGAAACAAAACTGCTGTCGCTTTTGTACAGAAATGGAGTCGTTTACATCGATCTTTCCGAAGCCGCCGCGCTCCCTGTCGTCATAGGAAACGTCAGGGTTGTACCGATGGAAGGCGGCATAGCGCGGGGATTTTCAACACTCAGGGAGAGCCTTGCAAGAAATTTTCCCCTTGTAGAAGAAGTTAAGTTTTTTATTGAGGGACATTCGATAGATTTTTGATAAATTTGATAAAAAAGACATTGACAATTTTAGCAAATGGCGTATAATAAAAGGAAACTAGTTTCTCAAGATTTTTGTAAATCAAAGGAGTTATGGATGAAACGGATATTCATTCTTTCGATCATTTCATTGTTGGCAATCGGGTCTCTTCTTGCAAAGGAAGATGTCTTAATTGACTTTACACAGCTTGTAGCCGACACTTCGGCGGAAGATAATAATGGCGTGACCGCGCTCAATGAGGCGACCACCATTGACACTTCCAATCACACCGCCAACAATTACACGGACGAGCAAAAGGCTCTCATGAAGACGTCTCTTGCTATTGAAAACTGGCTGGTGAAGATTTCAAATTCTTCCGCGACCATTCAAAACCAGAGTGTGAGCAAGACTAAAGAATCAGCCTCAAACACACACGGAACGGTGATGGGCGTTCGCGCGCGCTTCCCGACTGCAAGTTGGAATGCGGTGGCCACTATTAAACCGCCCTTTGAAATTCCCGCGTATGAACCGCCTGCTGAGGGAAGTGAAGCCGCTTCTAAATTTGAAGGTGGATTTGGCGTGATCAAGAATGTGGGAACCATTAAATCGGTCGCGGTCAATGTATATGGTCTTAACTATCCGTATACACTCTATCTTATTCTTTTGGACGGCGCCGGAAAGGAAATTCCGATTAACCTCGGCTCGCTCAATTTTCAGGGATGGGGCGAACTTCGTTGGGATAATCCGCGCTATGCCCAAGACGTACGGGATCGCCAGCTTGCTTCCGCGCCTATGTATCCCCAAGAGTCAAGTTTAATCAAATTTAGTGAATTCCGCATTATTAAGACGGGAGACCAACGCGGCGGTGATTTCATCACCTACTTCAAAGATGTCAAAGTCATCTACGATCAGGCTGTCCTTGAAGAAGAGCGTGATATTGACGATGAGGCGGTATGGCAGATTCAAACCACTCGTGAGAGTGAGAAGAATAAAGCCACTCAACTCGACCAGTCCAATAGTCTCTTCCTCCAGGCTCTTGACAAGCAACGGCAAGCCTCCGAATCTTTTGATCAGCAAGAAGAAGAGGAAGCCGCTGAAGAATAAGCGCATCGCTTAGCAACCGTGAGAAAGTAAAAAAGGCTGTCTAATAGACAGCCTTTTTTAATGCGAGCCTTTTTCAAAATTTGAAAAGAGCTTTCGGAAAAGCGGTTAGAAGCCCGTTTTTCACTTAAATCTTAAGGCGACTTTTTCCAAAATTTGACTATGGAATTACCTGACAAGAAACAGTTGCAAAACCGCTATATGCGTTATGCGGAAGTACGATTAGCGACAGCCAAGGGCATTGAAACGTGTCTGGAGGATATCCTCTCGTTTCTTTCCCCGTGCCCTACGATCAAGGCAAGAATCAAAGATTTTGACAGCTATTACAAAAAATACATTAAACTGCTGAAGCGAAACCCTGACAGCGCGGAAGCGCCGCTTATAACCGATATTATAGGCATCCGAGTGGTGTGTCCTTTTATGGCGAATCTCGTTGAAGTGCAACAGATTGTCGACAGGCATTTCACTGTTATCGACGCCGAAAGAAAGGGGTCCAACTATTCCTACAAGGAATTTGGGTATGAATCCATTCATCTTTTGATAAATATACCGCGTGATATTATAGAGAAATATAGTTATTCAGACTGCGATGTCGCTGAAATCCAGATACGCACCATTTTGCAGGACGCATGGGCTGAAGTTGAGCATGAACTCGTATACAAAGCGGAATTCACCCCGTTTGACATGACCATGAAACGAAAACTTGCGGCAATCAACGCAAGCCTTTCTCTTGCGGACACCATCTTTCAGGAAATCAGGAACTACCAGCAACAGCTTCATGCGGAATCAAGCAAACGCCGGGAAGACTTTTTCAACAAGCTGGAAGGGAATGTCGACGCCTTCCTTTTTAGCGATGTCGAGATTGCGTCGGAGACAGAGGCGTATATCGTATGGGAACAGAACAAGAGCAACACAAGCATAGACGATCTGTTGCTGAACGCGCTTTACGCGCATAACCGCAAGGATTTTGATACGGCAATCGAACAATACACCCAAATTCTGTCTATGAACCCGAAAGACAACATTATTTCCATTATTTACAGCCACCGCGGCATGGCGAATTTCGCGCAATCTTGTTATGACGACGCCGTTGTTGACTTCAACAAGGCGCTTGAATATGACGGCAAAGCCTACAAAGCCGCATATTATCGCGGCCTCGTACGGCTGGTTCAGCGCAAATGGATCGAAGCGGTCGATGATTTCACGCTTTCGCTCGCCATCAATCCCTACCAGCCATTCTGTCTGTACCGCCGCGGACATGCCAGCTACCACAACGGCGATAAAATTCAGGCGCTTTCCGACTGCGAGGCAGCCCTTCTCCTGATGCCGGATTTTGAAGACGCCATGAAATTTAAAAAATTTATCTTAAATAGAATGAACTTTGTGTGAATAGAGCCGTCTTGCGTCCGCTCGCGCGTCCCGGCGCCAGACGGCGGCAATGCCGGAGCGCGAACTTTCCCCCTAGCAGTTTGTCGCGCTTCGCGCATAAAACCTCCAAAAATCGCCGATTAGGCGATTTTTACCGCTCAAACTGCGCCGAATCGAAGGTTCGCAGTAGCCCATAAATCGTGGTTTTTCGATACAAAGTGGCGCAAAAACCTACAAGCACTACAGGTTGCTAGGATGCGTGGAGGAGGCTTTTCATCTCATAGACACAGGAACGCGCTTTTTTATCCGCTTCCCATACCGCGTCCATAGCAACGGCGCCTGTCCAGTCCCGTTGCAAAACAGCTTCCACAATACGCGCAATATCAAGAAAGCCGATTCTTTCTTTTAAAAACAGGGACACCGCTTCCTCATTCGCCGCGTTGTAAGCCGCCGGATACAACCCTCGCGCTTTTGCAACCTGATACGCGAGCGGGAGCAGGGGGAATTTCTTTTCATCCGGCGCTTCAAAGTCCAACGTTAACGAGGTCATATCCAAGCTGTCAAAAGAAGCGGCGCCTTTATTCGGGAAAAACAGCGCGTCCTGAATGGGGCGGCGCATGTCGGGCTTTGACAGTTGGGCGTATATGCCGCCGTCTGAAAGGCGTATCATGGAGTGAACGACGCTTTGGGGATGCACGACGACTTTCACCTTGCCGGGCGGCACGGCGAACAGTTTCACGGCTTCGATCACCTCAAGCCCCTTGTTCGCCATGCTTGCGGAATCAATGGTGATTTTCGCGCCCATCTTCCATGTAGGATGAGCGAGCGCGTCTTTCGGCGTCACTCGCGCAAGCTGTCGAGGCGACAAGGCGCGGAATGGCCCTCCGGATGCGGTGAGGACAATCGAATCGAGGTTTTCGCTCAAAACGCCGCCCGCAGAATCGCCGCCCGCGCCGCCGTGGGCGCGTAAAAGCTGGAAAACAGCGGAATGCTCTGAATCAACGGGTATAACGGCGACGCTTTTTTCGCGGGCTTTCCTGAGCGCCACTTCTCCCGCCATAACGATAGTCTCTTTATTGGCGAGAGCCAGGTCCATGCCGGCGTCAATCGCAGCCAATGACGGCTCCAGTCCAGCCGCGCCTGCGATACCGTTTACGGCGAGAACGCAGCCGGACCGGGCGCTCTCCTCTATCGCCTGCAACAGACCCTCGCGCCCCGTGTAGTGAATTTCTTTCGGCGCGTTTTCGACAGATCCGGCGAGCGCGAGACGAGCGTCAGGATATTCTTCGCCGAGTTGGAGAAGAGACGCCACGTCGGTGTGGGCGGAAAAGAGAACCGGTTCGAAGCGTCCGGGATTTTTACGAATAACATCAAGAGCGCTTGCGCCAATGGAACCTGTGGCGCCAAGAATCGCTATCGCCTTCATACGTTTGCAACCGTCCATTATTCCACATTACGTGAAGAAGAACCAATACACCACATAAAACACCGGCGCGGCAAGCGCGATTGAATCAATAGAATCCAACACGCCTCCCCGCCCCGGAATGATGACCCCTGAATCTTTCGTATCCGCGCTCCGTTTCATCACCGATTCGGCCAAATCTCCCAAAGAAGCGGCTATGCCGGTGACAAGACCAATAAAAATGCCGGACACTATCGCCGGAATAGCAAGATAACGCCTGGAATCCAATATTTGCGGAAAAAACACAGCCGCGCACAAGCCGATCAGCATTGAGGCGGCAAGACCGCCCGTGTAACCCGCCACGCTTTTGTTGGGGCTTGCGGGAACAATGCCGCGGTTGCTCTTGCCGAAAAGCATGCCAAAAGCCCACGCCGCCGAATCGTTGGTTATAACCATGAGAAGAAATACGACAATGACAAAGGCGGCGTGCTGCCAGCGCGTCATGCGTATGATCCAGGACATGAAGAATCCGGGATATATAAGAGCGGCGAAACCGGCGCTCATATATTCAAGGGCATATTTCAGCTTCGCTCCCCTGCAAAAAACTCTGGAAGTAACGATCCAAATCACTGCGAGTATCATAACGCCGAACAGGAAATCTTCATTTATCTGAAAGCTGGAAAACAGCGTCATCGCGCCGGGAATCAACGCCCCCAACACGGCGACCTCAATAGCGGAAATGTCCATGCCTTTTTTTTTAAACAGGCCGCCTAATTCAACGGCGCCCAGGGAACACAACGTAACGATCACTATGTTCATGGCAAGGTGATTTTTATAAGACAAAAGAACAACAGCCACCACAACGGGAGTGCCAACAAAAAATATCAGGAGCCGTTGTACTATTTTATTCACAAAGACACTCCCGCCCCGCGCGAGGCGCTGTTCACGCCGCCGAATCTGCGCTCCCGTTTTTGAAAACTATCAACAGCTTCCGCAAGATCCGCGCCGGTCCAATCGGGCCATAGTTTATCGGAAATATAATATTCCGCATACGCGGATTCCCACAAAAGGAAATTGCTTATCCGGTATTCGCCGGCGGTTCTTATGATGAGATCCGGGTCCGGAACGTCAGGGTTGTCGAGATGCTCCGCAATAACCTGTTCATTGATTTCAAGCGGCGCGCCCGCAACAGCGCCCGCGCCGCCGGCAAGCGCCTTGTTCACGGCGCGGACAATCTCGTCCCTGCCGCCGTAATTCAACGCGAGGATCACCTGCATGCCGGCAAACGCTTCGGTGTCTCCGCGCACATCGGCGATATCTTTGGCGACATCAGGCGGAAGCCCCGAAAGATCGCCTGCATGCCGCACCCGGATATGGTTTTCACGGCAAAAAGCAAACTCGGCCTTCAGATATTGCCGCGCCAATCCCATAATAAAACCAACCTCCTCAGCCGTACGCTTCCAGTTTTCAGTGGAAAACACGTACAATGTCAAGAAGTCAATCCCCATGCCGCTCGCGGCTTTAACGATTTGCTTTGCGGCTTTGAGACCTTCAAGATGACCCTGCGTACGCATAAGTCCCCTCGACTGCGCCCATCTGCCGTTTCCGTCCATTATAATACCGACATGCAAACCCATCAAACTTCCATTATTTCTTTTTCTTTTTCCGCCAGAATCTTATCAATATCCTTGATGTAGTTGCCGGTCAATTTTTGCAGCTCGTCGGACAACTTTTTTTCTTCATCTTCGGTAATGGCGGAGGCTTTAAGCTGTTTTTTGAGTTCATCGTTTCCATCCCGCCTGACATTGCGTATTGAAACGCGGCATTGCTCCGCTTGTGTTTTTGCGACTTTGGCGAGTTCCTTTCTCCGCTCTTCGGTAAGGGGCGGAATGTTGATGCGGATGATCTTGCCGTCACTGCTGGGGTTCAAAGACAAGTCAGACGAACGAATGGCCTTCTCAATCTCACCGGCCAGCGCCTTATCCCACGGGCTTATGACCACGAGCCGCGCTTCCGGCGTTGATATGGCGGCCACCTGGTTGATGGGCTGCTTGTCGCCATAAGCGTCGATCCGTATTTTGTCGAACAAGGCGGCGGAAGCCCGTCCGGTTCGAATGGCGGAAAACCCGTCCTTGAGAGACGCGATGGTCTTTTTCATTTTGTCTTCCGCGTCCACTATCACTGAATTCATAGACACCTCTTTTTAAGGCGGAGCAAAAACATGGCGGCGGGAGCTTCCGGGAAACGCGGCTCGCGTGGATTTGAATAAATCAATCCCAACCGTCCCGTCATCCTCCCGCTCTCCGCGCCTTACTCCTGCCCCACTTTGAAATACGCATAGTCCGCGACGCAAACCTTCGCTCCGGTCTGTTCGCCGAAGTTGCCAAGCGCCTGCGCCACCGTGATCTTCTCGTCCTTGATGTAGCCTTGATCCAACATGCAGATGGATTTAAGATACTTGTTCAACTTGCCCTTGAGGATGCCCTGCTTCTGCTGCTCGCTCTTTCCCTTGAGCCCCTCGTCGGCGTCTATCTGTTTGCGGAAAATTTCTTCCTGTTCCTTAATAAACGCCGGATCGAGTTTCGTCTGATCGATCACTACGGGCGTGAAAGCCGCGATGTGCATGGCGAGGCTGTAGGCGAAGTTTTCCGCGCCGGCGTCCTCGAACACGCCGCTCTTGTCCGCGGCGAGTTTCACCACAATGCCGATGTTGCCATCCCCGTGGATGTACCGCGAGAGAAACTCGTTGTCCGCGGCCACAATTCGCTTAAGGCGTTTAAGCGCCAAATTCTCGCGTATCTTGGTTGCAAGGTCTGTCACCAGAGCGCCCAACGCCTCGGTGGGAGCGTCTATATCCTCCTCAAGAACCTTGTCCACGATAATGTCCCCAAGCTCAATAAATTCGGGATTGCGGGCCACAAAATCGGTTTCAGAGGCGAGCTCCACGAGCGCCGCCTTCCTGTCCTTGATTTTCACAAAAATTTTGCCCTCGCTGGTCGCGCGTTCAGCGCGTTTTTCAACCGCCGCAAGCCCCTTCTCTTTGAGGAGCTTCTCAGCCGCGGCAAAATCGCCGTTTGTCTCTTCCAGTGTTCTTTTGCACTCCATTGGCCCGGCTCCGGTCTTCTCCCGAAGCTTCTTCACTTCCGCCGCGCTTATCGCCATTTACTTGTCTCCTTCATATATTTTATCCACATCGACGGGCAATCCATCATCATCGTCCACATCGGCGTCGCCGCTCTTTATCGAAGCGGCGGCGTCCGATTTATAGGCGTCAATGTCAACCTCGGCATCCTCTTCTTTGAGGGAGGCGTCGGTCAAAATATCTTCCATGGCTTCATCGCCGGCCTCTTCCAATATGCGCAAACCCACCTCGTTATCGGTCTCCACCACCGCGTTCGCTATGATCTGGGTGAACAGCGTGATGGCGCGAATCGCGTCGTCATTGCCGGGAATAGGATAATCAATGCCATCCGGATTGCAATTCGTGTCGACCACCGCCACAATGGGAATGCCCATGCGCTGCGCTTCGGCCACCGCAATGGACTCTTTCTTCGTGTCAATGATGAACAAAATGCCGGGCAACTCCTTCATTTCCTTGATGCCGCCCAGATTTTTTTGGAGTTTCTCGCGCTCCTTGCTTAAAGCCGCTATTTCTTTTTTGGTGAGGTTTTCAAAAGTGCCGTCAACCTCCATCTTTTCGAGTTTTTTCAGGCGGCGCAACGATTCTTTAATGGTGACAAAATTGGTGAGCATGCCGCCCAGCCACCGGTTGTTCACATAGAACATGCCGCACCGCTCGGCTTCTTTCTGGATCGCCTGCTCGGCCTGTTTCTTGGTGCCGACAAACAGCACCGTCTTGCCGGACTTGATCGCTTTCCTGACCGCTTCATAGGCGTCTTTGATCGCCTGAATAGTTTTCTGCAAATCAATGATATGAATTCCATTCCGTTCCGCGAAAATGTACTTTTTCATACGCGGATCCCAGCGCCTCACTTGATGACCGAAATGCACCCCGGACTCAAGCAAACTTTTCATAGTAACCACTGCCACAAAATCCTCCTGCTTTGTTTACAAAAGGACATCGCGTCCTTTTGCTCCTTGCCCTATATCTCACCGTACGGTGGAAATTGCGCGGATATATCCGCAACCGGTTTCAAACGCCGCCCTTTGGAACGCCGTTTTGAAGCGGTGATATACTATACCCGGTAATAGAAAAAAAAACAAGGGGGAATTCCCGGGTCGGCCCGAAGCGCGTCCTGGCGAGGCGGCGCTTGGGCGCGGCGCCCTGAATGGATCAGGCCGCGCCCTGAGCGGCTGGCTTTTCCGCGCGCCGCGCTCACGGAACAATGCGCGCGCGCAAGGCGTAAAAAGAGCGGTTGGCGCTCGGCTTCGGGCTTTTCGGCCTCGAATTTTTGAAGATTCCTTTTGAGAGAGGCTTGCAAATACTTTCAAAGTTATATAGAATAAAACTGTTTCACAATTTTGGGAACTGCCTTGCGTAAAAGCGGGCGCAATCAAAAGAAAAAAGGCATGCAAATATGGCGCGGATAGCGAATTCAGGCGAATTATTGTTCTCTCCACGCGGCGGCGCGCGTCCGGCGTTTACCCCCCCCCCCCCCCGCGTTTAAATTTCCATTATACAGATATAACAAACGAATCCGCAGTTTCAACCAACAGGCAATTAGTTTCAACCAACAGGTCAATAGTTTCAACCAACGGGTCAATAGTTTCAACTAACGGGTCATTAGTTTTAACGGGCGAGTCAATAGTTTCAACTAACGAGTCAATAGTTTTAACTAATGAGTCAATAGTTTCAACTAATGGGTCAATAGTTTTAACGAGCGAGTCAATAGTTTCAACTAATGGGTCAATAGTTTTAACGAACGAGTCATTAGTTTTAACTAATGAGTCAATAGTTTCAACTAACGGGTCAATAGTTTTAACGGGCGGGTCAATAGTTTTAACGAACGGGTCAATAGTTTCAACTAATGATTCAATAGTTTTAACTAATGATTCAATAGTTTCAACTAACGAGTCAATAGTTTTAACGGGCGAGTCAATAGTTTCAACTAATGGGGCATTAGTTTTAACTAACGAGTCAATAGTTTCAACGAGCGAGGCAATAGTTTTAACGAACGGGTCAATAGTTTTGACTAATGATTCATTTGCCACCGCGAATGAACCATCCGGACTTAGGGCGGGGTATCCGCGCCACGTTGTTTGCGAGACTCGCTCTGTCCGGGAGTTATTTAACTGTGATGCCCGCCGCCAATTTTTGTTGGCGGCGCTCGTTTTAACCGCCCTAAAGGGCGGGGTGGCGTACCCCACTGCAAATCAACAACCCCGCCCTAAAGGGACGGGGCATGTTGGTTCTGATAGGTATGGATTGTATGCGGGATCCAATACCCTTGAACCGAAAGCGGACGCCGCTATTGAAACCGCCCTAAAGGGCGGGGTATTGGGCCCGCCTGCGAATCAAGAATATTGGCGCGATATTATGAGAGATCTAAAGATTGCGAATAAGCCGAATGGTTTTAACATTGAATGAGATTGAAAAGCATATTGAAATTCCTTGTGACGCCAAGAGAGCGGTGGACTTGACAAATTATTTAACCGCGGGGTCCGCCGCCATTTTTTTGTAGGCGTAGCCAATTTTAACCGCCGCAAGGGGCGGGGTATTAGACCTCACTGCGAATAAAAAAAATATAAATTAATATAAATATGAGCGGACGCGCCGCGCGTAAACAGGTTTGTATGCGCGAAGCGGTTTTGGAGGACGCGCGCGAGCTTTTGAGCCGCCGCCTTATTGGCGAAGAAACGCAAGGAATCGCGCGGAGGA
>JAIRTS010000146.1 GCA_031254795.1 Treponema sp. | reverse complement strand
AATCTGTCTTCACAGTATCGTTCCCCTCATGTCATACGCGAGGGGTGATGACGCATATTCGGCGTCCGTTAAGGCGCAGGACACCGCGTCGCCTGCGCGTGGCGCCTCGCCTTCAGGCGCATGCAACAGTACCTTGAGATACGTTTCTGTCGTGCCTGCGACGAACCCGGAAGGCGCGTCGTCAGCGGCTTCGATGACGGCTACCGCTCGTTTGCCGATTTGCCGGTTGATATATGAACGCCGCCCTTCTCGCGCCAGCGCCAAAAGCGCGTCAACGCGGCGGGAAATTTCCCGATCAGGCGTCTTTTCTTTGAAACGGAGGGCGGCGGTTCCCGGACGCGGCGAATAGGGGAAGGCGTGTATCCATGCAAATCCGACGCGCTCGCACAAGTCAAGCGTCTCTTCAAAATCGGCGGCTGTTTCCGAGGGAAACCCGGCGATAATATCGCAACCCAGAAAAGGGTCGTCTTTTACGGAACGGAGCAGGGCGGCGCTCCGTTCTACAACCTCCCGCGTATACGGACGCGCCATCTTCGCAAGCACCGCGTCGCAACCCGCTTGCACCGAAAGATGAAAATGGGGGCAAACCCGCGTGTCGGCTATGGCGGCGCAGAACGTTTCGGTAACACCTTCCGGTTCAATGGAAGAAAGCCGTATTCGTATTCGCCGCGTGCCTTTGAGCAGATACGACACAAGCCCAGCCAGATCCACGCCTGAAGCGTATTGATTGATATTGACGCCGGTAAGCGAGGCTTCACAATAGCCCTTCTCTTCAAAAACGCGCAGCTGACTAAGCGCTCGCTCCGGCTCAAGGCTCACGCTCGGTCCCCGCGCGAGACGGACGCGGCAATACGCGCACCGCCTGTCGCAACCATCCTGAATTTTGAGAAACGCCCTGGAATGAAAGGAAAACCTATCCGGGGCGTAGCGGAATTGTTCCACCCGCGCGACACCGGAAAATGGCGAATGCAACAGGCGGGAGATGCTATCGGGCAAGGATGAGACGTGATATTCACAGGCAACCCCCGCCTCCCGTACCGGCGCAAGCGCCGCGGGCAGATCAAGCAGGGCGCTCTTGCGATCTCCGGCAAGGACGACAACCCGCCGGTCAATGGCCGCGATGGCTTGGGCGTCCATCTGGGCGTAGCAACCGCTGACGATGACGCAGGCGTTGTTCGCCGCCAGTTTTCTGATAATTCGCCGCGCCTTTTGTTCGGCTTTGGAGGTTACGGTGCAGGTGTTGACGACAACCACATCCGTAGGCTCGTCTTCGTTCAAGGGAAGCACGAGAAATCCCGCGTCCCGAAACGCGCCCGCTATCGCTTCGCTTTCAAGCTGATTCAGTTTGCAACCGAGCGTGTAGATGGATATTGACAGCATGTTCTCTGGTCTAATTTTTTCCCCAGCGTTTGAATTTTATGGTACAAGGCGAACAATTCCGAGCGCAACAGGGCGATCTGCGCGTGAACACCCTGATTTCCTCCGGAAAGTTCCACAAACATCTGACGCTGGGCGCCCGCAATGGTATACCGTTTCTCGTATAGCAGATATTTCAGACGGAACAACAGGTGAATGTCCCGTTCGGAGTAACGGTGCCTGCCCGCCTTGTCCCGTTTGGGCTGGATCATGGGAAACTCTTGTTCCCAATACCGCAAAACGTGCGCCTTTACGCCGGTAATTTCTTCCACTTCTCCTATGGTCAGCTCTGTCATTCTCCTCCTCCGCCGCGCTCACATCGACTTGCTTTTAGGAGCGCGTGATGATCTGACTTCTATTTCAACGGGGATTTCTTTGAATCCCAAATCTTTTCTTATTTTGTTGCGGAGGTACGAAACGTACGACTCGGTTACGGCATGAATACGAGACGCGAAAAAGACAAATTTTACGGGGCGGCTGGAAACCTGCACCGCGTATTTCACCTTGAAACGGGTCTGTGGCCCCTGCGGCGGCGGACATTCCTCAAGCCAGCGTTCCAAAGCCTGATTCAAGGGTCCCGTGTCGATCTGCGTGGCGAGTTGTCCGTACAGTCTTATCGCCGTATCAAGCAACTTGTCCGCGCCAAGCCCGGTTTTGGCGCTCACCGCAACGACAGGCGCATATTCCATCTTGCCGAAGAAGTACCGGATACGGTCCCGCGCCGCCTCAAAGGTGTTTTTTGTCACAGGCATAACATCCCACTTGTTCAGCGCCATAACAACGCCGCGCCCCTTGCTGGATGCAAGCGCGGCGATCTTCTTGTCCTGATCCGACAACCCTTCCTGCGCGTCGATGAGAAGAAACACAACATCAGCCTCGTCAATGGCTTTTATGGCGCGGTTCACGGAATAGTACTCAATATTTTCAGTGACCTTTGATTTCCGCCTGATGCCCGCAGTGTCCAGAAGGACAAAATCGCGGTTCTTGTAGGTGAACGCGCCCTCGACAACATCGCGTGTGGTGCCTGGCATCCCGCTTACCAGAGAACTTTCGGACGCGGTGAGCCGGTTCGATAGAGTGGACTTGCCGGTGTTCGGTTTTCCCAAAATCGCTATGCGGATAGGCTCTTTTTCGGAAGGAAGAGCCTCGGCGACGCCGGAGAAATCCAGCTTGCCGATAATGGCTTCTTCCAGCGTCGCAATCCCATCCCCATGTTCGGCGGAAATAAAGTAAAGGCGCTCAAAGCCGAAGGATAAGAGGTTGAATGATTCCTCTTCCCGTCTGCCGCCCTCAGTTTTGTTCACCGCGACGATGAGTTTCTTTTGATAAGGGCGCAAGAGCGCGATAAATTCCTCGTCTTCCGCAGTAAAAACGCCGGCTTCAAGCAACAATACGATCAAATCGGCGGTTTTGATGGTTTCCAGCGTTTTTTCAACCACCAGAACGTCCAACGCGCCTTCCTTGTCAATCATGTTGTCAACGCGGTCGCCGTCGAGCTTGAATCCACCCGTGTCAACAAGCCGAAGCGGTTTTTCTTGAATAAAGGCGTCCTGTGCGACCGGATCGCGCGTAACGCCCGGCGTGGGGTCGGTGATAGCGCGTCGCGTCCCCAAGAGGCGATTAAAAAGCGTGGATTTTCCCACATTAGGCCTGCCCACAAGCGCGACTGCCGGCGCGTTGCCGTATTTTTTATCCGCGTCGAATATCATGACTGACCGTCCTCTTCTTTCATCATTGTCTCCACATCCTTCACGGTCTTGCACGTCAGTATTTTTTTCACCAAAGCGCGGCACTTTTCGGCATTCGCTTTCCTGACGCTCCGCTTCACCAGCGGGATCTGCGAGGCGCTCATGCTGAATTCATCCAGTCCCAACCCAAGCAAGACGGCCGTGGCCCTGGGATCGCCTGCAAGCTCGCCGCACATGGAGATCTTTATGCCCGCGCTGTGCGCCTCGTCAATCGTTCGTTTGATGAGGCGAATGACCGCAGGATGAAACGGCTGGGACAGGTACCCGACTTGTTCGTTGTTGCGGTCAACGGCGAGCGTATACTGGACAAGATCGTTGACGCCAAGTGAGAAAAATTGGGATTTTTCGGCGAGGATATCCGCAATCACCGCGGCAGACGGTATTTCTATCATTGAACCCACTTCAATAGTGTTGGAAAACGCTTGTCCTTTTTTCCGGCATTCCTTTTTCGCTTCCTCAAGCATAGACAGCGCCGCCTCCAGTTCCGCAAGGCCGGAAATCATGGGGAACAGGATCTTCACGACGCCGAAAACGCTCGCCCTCAGAATCGCCCGCAACTGCGTAGCGAAGAGTTCAGGATAGGCGAGAGAAAAACGTATGGCGCGCAAACCGAGCAACGGATTTTTTTCTTCAAAAGTATGGAAATTCGACGGAATTTTATCCCCGCCCACGTCAACCGTACGGATGGTGACGGGTTTGCCCTCCATCGCCTTGAGAACGTACGCATACGCCCGCAACTGTTCCTCCTCTCCGGCGTATCCCGCGTTCAGAAAAAGAAATTCAGACCGGTACAGCCCGATGCCCTCGGCGCCGTAGCGCAACGCCTGTTCTACTTCTTCGGGAAATTCTATATTGGCGTTGAGGATGACTCGACTGCCGTCCGTCGTTTCCGCCGGAAGATCGCGCGACACATTCTGTTCATTTTTCTTTTCGTTTGCTTTTGTGATTATTTCATGGTATTTTTCGATTTTTTTGGCGGTCGGCTTAATGACGACCACACCGGCGCCGCCGTCTACGATAAGCGTGTCTCCTTGCGCGACTTCTTTGGTAACGCCCGACAGCCCAAAGACCGCCGGAATTTCAAACGCCTTCGCCAGAATAGCGGTATGGCTAGTTTGAGATCCCGCGTCCATGACAAGCGCCTTGACACGCCGCTTGTTCATGGCGACGGCTTCGGAAGGCGAAAGTTCGCGGGTCACAACAATCACGTCTTCGGTCAACCCCGCGAGGGAGCGTTTTTTGATGTTGAGCAAAGCATTCAAAACCTGTCTGGTAATGTCGCTGATGTCCACCGCCCGTTCCCGCAGGTACGGCGCCGGCGATGTTATCAGCTTCTGGTAAAATTCACGTCCAACATCCCATACAGTGCATTCGATGTTTTGGAGATTGCGCTCAAGCTGTTCTTTTATCCGCGCATGAAATTCCACATCTTCCAACATCAGTAGATGCGCGTTAAGTATGTCCTCGCCTTCAGCTACAACAGATTTTTGTACGCCCCGCAACGAGTTGACATCCTCTTTCACCTCGTCCACCGCCGAGAGAAAACGCGCCCACTCTTCATCGATCCGCTCTTTCTCAATATGAAACCGGGGTATTTCTGGAAAATCGACTTCCAAAAACAAAAAAGCCTTGGCCATGGCGATCCCTTTTGACACGGGAACGCCCGTCAACTCCTTCATAATGAAAGCATTTTATCACAACAGGGTCTCTCTTGTGAAGGGGTTGGAGCCGGAAGCGTCAAGCGAAGCCGCGAAGCCGTGTTTAGCCACGCAACTCATTCCGCCTAGCCCCTAGCAGTCAGTCACGATTCAAACTGCGGGTGGAGCCGTTTGAGTTTGACGGGAGCGGCGGCAGTAGAACGCCGGTTGATTTCGCGGGCTTTCCCGCTCCGGCTCTTTCCGCGTCCGCTCTATCTGTCGTTTGAAAAGATGATTTTTCATATCGCTATACAAGCGCGCAACGCGCGTCACGCGAAATGACGCCTAAAATTTGTTGAAAATTTTCAAGAAAAGACTTGTCAAAAAAATAGTTCCATGATATAAATAAAACAATCATCCCAAAATTAGTTGGGAAATGTTTTTGGAGAAATAATATGTCCAGACCCACGAATAAAAAGGAACTGCTTGAATTGGCTGAAATAAACTTCAATAAATTATTGGATTTTATTGACGCTCTTCCCGGTGAAATTAAAAACGCGGTGTATAAAAATGACGAATTGAATGATCGGGATAAAACGATCAGTGATGTGATCTGTCATTTACATGAATGGCATTTAATGATGGAAAATTGGTATAAAATTGGAATGTCCGGCAAAAACCCGGCAATTCCCGCGGAAGATGTCACTTGGCAAACATTGCCGATTTTAAATCACCGGATATATGACAAATATGAAGGGACAGAATTGAGAAAGGCAATAGCCATGTTCAAAAAAAGCCACAAGGACGTAATGGCATTAATTGAAAAACATAGCGACGATGAATTGTTCGCAAAGAAAAAATATCAATGGACTGGAACAACATCATTAGGCGCATATTTAATATCGGCGACATCCAGTCATTATGATTGGGGTATAAAAACAATAAAGCCATTAAAAAAAATGGCAAAATAAATGGCGTAATAATTATGGCAAAAAAATTTGTTGAAAAATAATTATATATTAAACATATAACAAGGCTGTATGCGATTGGGACGCGGAGGCTCGCGCCGCGCGTACATAGAACGCGCCGCCAAGCGCGGGCGGCTTTTCGCGGCCGCCGTCCCCGCCGCTTCTGTGGACTTGAGTTGGCCGGCATGAGGCTTGATGGGCGGGGCGGCGTCGTGTTATCGTATGGTATAGCGCCAAAAGGAGCTTGTTGCCGGATAAGCCATTGACATGGCGTATAGATGAAACCGGGCGCGTATACAGGGGGTTAGGCGCGATTGCCCCTAAAATTGGTTGAAAATATATGAAAATAAAACATTTGACAAAATAAGAATTATGTAAAACAATGGGTTAGGAGGAAAATTATGTTGGAAAAATTGGCTTATTCACTCGGACGGAATGATGAAGAACCTAATATAGCATTGGCGAAAGAATTGGTTAAAACAAAAAATAAAAAAGGCATAAAGGAAATAATTGACGGATTAAATAATCCAAGAGAACAAATTGCAAACGATTGTATAAAAGTAATGTATGAGATTGGTGAAATAGCGCCCGAATTTATTTCAGAATATGTTGGTGATTTTATTCAATTATTAAGATCAAGGAATAACAGGCTTGTATGGGGCGCAATGACGGCATTGGCAAAAATTGTATCATTCAATCCGGAAGAAGCATATAATAATTTTGACATT
>JAIRTS010000092.1 GCA_031254795.1 Treponema sp. | reverse complement strand
CTGCCGCGCCTTCAGCGTGAAGCGAGGAAAAAAGAATCACACGTCTTCAAACCTGACGCCTTCACCCGCCGGAATGAAAGCGCCAGCGCGGCGTCCTATAATTTTTTCTTCCCATGAGGGGGGCAGGCCGGGGCGCAGGGCTTTTTCCGAGCGGAGGCAGGCGATCATGTCTCTGGCAATAATTTCTCCTTCCCGTATGTCGCAAAGCGCGTGGATGGAGCGGTTGGTGCGCGTGTAATTGGCTTCCTCCGAGGGGGCGAGTTGTTTTACGCCGTCTCCCAAAACCGCTTCCACCGTATCCCGGCCATGTTCGCGCTTGATTTCTTCAAGCGCGGCGCAGGTTCCCCTCGCCGCCGCCACAGCCTCCGTCTCCCGAATGGCTTTTACCATGGCGGCGAAATCTTTTGGCTCAAGGGCGATGGGATCGTCAAGTCCCGAGTCTTTCCGTGACAGGCAGAAATGCTTTTCAACGGCGGCGGCGCCCACGGCAGCGGCGACGCTCGGCACAAGTTCCGCGTCCATGCTGTGATCGCTCACGCCGACCGGGACGCCGAACACTGCGGAAAGGCTTTGCGACACGCGAAGATTGTACTCGCGCGGCGGCGCCGGATAAGCGGTGACGCAGTGGAGAAGGCAGACCGGGACGTTTGAGAGCGTGGACAGGGCTTCCTCTATATCGGACAATTTCGATACGCCTGACGAGAGGATGACCGGCGCGTTATATGACGCGATTTCCCGCAAAAGGGCGGTGTAATTGAGTTCTGGAGACGCGATTTTCAATGCCGCGGGGTTTAAGGCGCGTAGGTCGCGGGCGCTCTGGAGTCCGAAGGGGGCGCAGAGAAACAAAAGCCCTTTTTTTTCCACTCGCTCCTTCATCTCCGCGAAAAAATCAACCGGCATTTCCAGTTGCTTGAAGCGGTCGTAAAGCCGTATGCGTCCGCCCGGAAGCGGCACGTAGCCGGTTTTGGGATGGAGTATCTCATCGGCGTACACCATCTGGAATTTGATGCAATCCGCGCCCGCTTGGGCGGCGGCGTCCACGAGTTCCACCGCCTTTGTCCTATCCGCCCCGTGTCCGGCGCCCAGTTCCGCTATGACGAGCGCGTGGCGCGCGCCATAGCTTTTATCGCCTATGCGAAATTCTATGTGTTGTTCCATGCCGCTATGATAGCATATTTTCGTTCATTAGCGCAGATGTCACGCAGATTGTCATGTCGGCGCGGGCAGCGCTGGCTGGCGCGATTGCGCTAGCTAACGCTGGCTGACCCGTCAAATTTGCGGGAAAACGGGTTTCAGCCCCTCTTCTCAAATTTTTTAAATTCTTATAGACATCTTTATCCTCTCATAGTATACTGTACTCGAAAGTACGGAGGTGTCGCTATGACTCAAAAAGAGTTGTTTGAACAACGGAGAATAGGCGTGGTCATTCCAGTGGGAGCCTTGCGCGGAAAAAAGAGCGCCGGCGTGGGCGAATTTTCTGATCTGGCTGAATTCACGGATCTTGCGGTCAAAATGGATATAGGACTTATCCAGATCTTGCCGGTGAATGACACGGGTTATGAAAGCTCTCCTTACAGCGCGCTTTCGGCGTTCGCGTTGCATCCGCTTTATTTGAGAATAGCCGATCTGCCCGAAGCCAAAGGCTTCGCCCCAAAAATCGAGGCTTTGGCAAAGCGCTTCGACAAAAACGCGCGGTTTTCATATCGCGCTCTCCTGGAAGCTAAATTGGAGCTGCTCAGGGATATATACGCCGCGCATGAGCGGGCTGTCGCGGCGCGGGAATCTCTCGCGGCGTGGATAGAGGAAAACCCGTGGGTCAAGCCGTACGCCGTTTTCCGCAGATTGAAACAGGCGAATCAGGAAAAGAGTTGGATGGAATGGAGTGAATACCGGAATGTCACAAAAAAAGAGATAGACGCGCTATGGAACGATCCGGCGCTGAAAAAAGAGCATCTGTTTTGGGCGTGGATACAGGAGGCGCTTGACGGACAGTTCCGCAAAGCCGCCAAAGCCGTGGCAGACGCGGGCATACTGCTGGAAGGCGATCTGCCTATCCTGATAAACGACGATTCGTGCGATGTCTGGGCGCACCCCGAATTTTTCCATGTAGACCTTTCCGCGGGCGCGCCGCCGGATATGTACAGCCCGCAAGGGCAGAACTGGGGTTTTCCGGTGTATAATTGGAAGGCTCTGGCAAAGGACAAGTACTCATGGTGGAAAAACAGGCTGGCTGTCGCGGAAAAATACTACAAGGCGTACCGCATCGACCATGTGTTGGGTTTCTTCCGCATCTGGGTGGCTTCAAGACAGGATCTCGCCTCGTCATCGTTGTTGGGCCGATTCATTCCGTTCATCCCTATAACGGCGAAAGACCTTGCGGATATGGGGTTCGACAGCGGGCGCCTTCGGTGGTCTTCCTGCCCCCACATTCCCACCCATGAAGTGTGGGACGCTCTTTCCCGCATACAAAACGCCGATGGAAGCAGAAACCTCGCCGTCATCCAGCGGGAAGCGGAAAAAACCTTTGCCCGGGCGCTTGATCGCATCAACGATGAAGAGCTTTGGCTTTTTAAGGATACGGTCAAAGGCGAAAAGGATATAGAGGCGTTTGACATTCATCCTTTCGCAAAGGAATATCTTATCTCCGCGTGGCGCAACCGCGTTTTTTTGGAGTATGAACAGGGGCTGTACGCGCCTATGTGGTTTTACAAGACCTCAAGAGCGTATGCGACTTTCTCGTTCGAGGAGAAAGAAAAGGTTGACGCGCTCATAGAAGCCCGCAAACTTGAATCCGAAAAAATGTGGGAGACCCACGGCAAAAAGTTGCTCGCCATGCTGATAGAATCGTCCTCCATATTGCCGTGCGCCGAGGATTTAGGCGATGTGCCAGAGTGCGTGCCGAAGGTTCTCGCCAAGCTCAATATTCCCGGACTGCGCGTTGTGCGCTGGGCGCGGAAATGGGACGCGGAGGGCGAACCGTATATTCCATTTGAAGAGTATCCTGAATTGAGTGTCTGTACACTCGGCGTTCATGACAGTTCTACAGTGCGCGAATGGTGGGAAAAAGAAGCGAATCAGGCGGCGTTTGCCGGATTCATCGGCGAGCCTTCGCTTGCCAGCGTGTATAATCCGGGCGTCGCAAAAAAGATCCTGCAAAAAACAGCGTCCGCCGCGTCGCGTTTCCGGGTGTTCCAGATTCAAGATCTGCTCCATCTTTCCCTGAAATACTACGCGAACGATCCGGCTTCGGAACGGATAAATGTGCCGGGTTCGGTTACGGACTTTAACTGGACGTACCGGCTTCCCGTTTCCATTGCGGAGCTTGAGCAAGACGAAGAGCTTGTCCGCGCTGTACAAGAGCTTGCCGCCGTGAAACCGGCTGCAAAACCGGCGACAAAGAAAAAAGGCAAGGCAAAAAAATGAATCTTCCCGCCGCAGAGCGCCTAGAGCGGCGCGAAGTGGCGGGGGACTAAACCAGACTTTGCGAATGAGAAATAGAGCCTTATCATAATATGGAGAATAGTATGTTTTTGGAAATTACATTAACCGCGTTTAAAAGAAATGCTACCGGCGCGAGGGACGCTTCCTTGCAAAAAATGGAGTTTCATATTTGCGAGGAGGTTCGGAGCGAATGTGGCGTTGAAAAAGACCTGTTTTCCATAACCGGCAATGTCGTGTTTGCGGATTTTCCAGCGGTGCGCGCCCTAGCGCGGAAGCTGAATCAGAAGGGCTATAAAGTGAGCGCCGGACAACTCAACGCCATGGGGCTTATCGACGAAATTCTGCACCATCTTGTCGCCTTGTACCGTGAACAGGCGCAACCCGATATATTTGACACCGCGCTTGCCCGCCTCAATCGCAATTTGGGAGAATCCGGCACATTGGAGTTGCTGCGGCGGTTTTGCACGCGCTTCCCGCCTAAAAAGGTGTATGCGGGCGAAATCACGGCGGCGGAGTACCTTGAAACAGCCGAAGGCTCGGTGAGTCATAAGGCGATGTCTCTGGAAGAGATACTCATGCTTGCCATTGCAAACCTCAACCCCGCGTTCAAACCGTTCTTGTTCATGTTTGACGACAAACCGCTTGCGAAGCAGTCTGTCTATGACGACGCGGTCGTGAAATTGCAGGAACATCTCAAGGGGCTGCCGGTTTTTGGCCCGGATGGGCAGAGCCTTTGGGATTTGCTCCGCGCTCCGGCTCTCGCCGCGCCTGACTCTTTAAGCGAACAACTCGCGTTCATGCGTCGCGCGTGGGGTTTGTTTCTCAAAAAATTTCTTGGGCGCATGCTTTTGGGCATGGATGTTATCAAAGAGGAAGAGAAGCCCCAATGGGGAGGCGCGCCCGGCCCCACCGAAGCCATTGTCTATGGCAGCCGCGACGCCGAATACGAAAAGTACAGCCCGGATCAGGAGTGGATGCCGAGAACCGTGCTCATGGCGAAATCAACGCTCGTGTGGCTATACCAGCTTTCCAAAAAGTACGGCCGCGAGATTACGCAGCTCGATCAGATACCCGACGAAGAGTTGGACGAGCTTGCGCGGCGCGGATTCACGGGTCTTTGGCTTATCGGGCTGTGGGAGCGGAGCAACGCCAGCAAGACTATCAAGCAGTGGATGGGCAACCCGGAGGCGGCGGCAAGCGCGTACAGTCTGTACGATTATGACATTGCCGCGGAGTTGGGTGGATGGGAGAGCTTGAACAACCTGCGCGAACGGTGTTTCCAACGCGGTGTCCGGCTTGGCTCGGACATGGTGCCGAACCACACGGGCATTGATTCCCGCTGGATGATCGAGTGCCCGGATCGCTTCCTGCAACTGCCCTATCCGCCCTTTCCTTCTTACAATTATAACTGCGACAATTTATCCGGCCGGGACGATGTTACGGTGCAGATAGAGGAGCATTACTTTAGCAAAAGCGACGCGGCAGTTGTGTTCAAGCGCGTCGACAACCGGACGGGAGAGACGCGCTACATTTATCACGGCAATGATGGAACCAGTATGCCGTGGAACGATACGGCGCAAATCGACTTCCTCAACCCGGAAGCTCGCGAGGCTGTTATCCGTACCATTATTGGCGTATGCCAGCAGTTTCCCATCGTGCGCTTTGACGCCGCCATGACCCTTGCGAAACGGCATATACAGCGGCTCTGGTATCCCCAGCCGGGACAGGGCGGCGACATAGCGAGTCGCGCCGAGCGCGCCATTTCCAGCGAAGAATTCAATCGCCGCATGCCCAACGAGTTTTGGCGCGAGGTGGTCGACCGGTGCGCGGCGGAAGCGCCTCATACCCTGCTTCTTGCGGAAGCGTTCTGGATGATGGAAGGGTACTTTGTACGCACTTTGGGCATGCATCGGGTGTACAACTCGGCGTTTATGAACATGCTAAAGAAGGAGGAAAACAAAAAATACCGCGCGACCATAAAAAACACGCTGGAATTCGATCCTGAAATCCTGAAACGGTTCGTCAACTTTATGAACAACCCGGACGAGGACACCGCAGTCGCCCAGTTCGGCAAGGGCGACAAATATTTCGGCATCTGCACCCTCATGGTGACTATGCCCGGTTTGCCCATGTTTGGACACGGGCAGATCGAAGGGTTTGAGGAGAAGTACGGCATGGAGTACCGCCGCGCCTACCGCGATGAAACGCCCGATGAATGGCTGATCGAGCGCCACGAGCGGGAAATCTTCCCCTTGATGAAAAAGCGCCTGCTTTTTTCCGGCAGCGAGCATTTTTGTTTGTTTGACCTTTATAAACAAGATGGCTCCATTGATGAAAATGTGTTCGCCTATTCCAACCGCGCTGGCGCTGAGCGTTCGCTGGTGTTTTACAACAACTCCTATTACGGGACAGCCGGCTGGATACATAGCGGCGCCGCCAACATCCCTCAAAAAGCCGGCGGCTTCCGCAAGGACGCCCTTTTTCAGGCGCTCGGTCTTGACGGAGATTTTGTTCTTTTCCATGAGCAACGTTCCGGTTTGTGGTTTATACGCCCGGCTCAGGAGATCAGGGATCGGGGTTTCTTTGCCGTGCTTAATGGCTATGAAGCGCAGGTTTTCCTTGACATTCATTCGGTGGAGGATGTGGATGATCGCTGGTCCAAGATATGCGACGAACTCAACGGCAGGGGGATTGAAGACCTGAGCGTGGCAATGCACGACATCTTCCTTGCGGAGCTTTACGCCCCGTTTGCCGCTCTTTTCGCTCCGGCGCGTCTCGACGCTTTCGAACAGGCGGTGGGCGACTGCGCCGCATCGGGCAAGATCAATGCGGGAGACGGCTTTATCATCGCCATAAAAGACAGCGTTCTCGCCTTCACCATTATGGCGCTTAAATACATCGGCGGCGCAGGCGGCAAATTCGAAGCCTTTACGAGCGCGTCGTACTACCCGCGAGAGAGCGAAATGCCCGCGCCCGAAGCCGCATGGGAAGACTTTGAAGCCTATATGCGGCGGATTTTCCAATATTCCCTTACACGCAAAAAACTAGACGCGTGGAGCGAGCGAAAACCGGTTGGGGGAATCGACTCGGATATTTTCGCGGCTGAAAACCCCGACAAAAACGCTGGAGCCGGCTCTTCCGGGCAGGCGCGGTCTCTGGGGGCTTTTCTGCTCGGCTACGGGCTGCACTCCCTGCTCCGCTCCATCTTGGGCAAAGGTGCCTCCGGCGCGGACGCTGTGGCTCTCATCCACCATTGGCAGCTTGATCGCAAATTGCGCGACGCCTATATCAAGGCGGGCATACCCAGCGGCGTCGCCTACAGCGCCACTGAATTGATGAAAG
>JAIRTS010000085.1 GCA_031254795.1 Treponema sp. | reverse complement strand
AAGAACGACGCCAATTTTGGGTTGCGCTAAACGCATTGCCAGCGTACGCCGTTTCAGGCGAAATTGCAATACGCTTAGTCCTCTTTTATGTTAGGAGGCCAGTTATGAAAAAAAACTTTCTTTGCGGGAATGGCGGTGCTTCTGCTGCCATTCGGATTGGTTTTGACAGGTTGCGACGGCGATGACAGCGAAAATGCCGATCCAAAAACCCTGGCAATCACAAGCATTCCTGCCGAACTGGACGCTCAAGGGCAAAACGGCGTCTCAATTGAAATTTTTCCACCGGGAACAGAGACGAGCCGGCAGTTGACATGTCTTGTCGCCGGAGCGTATAACGCTTTCTGAGTCAGTCTCTTATACTGCGACCGCGGAAATCTATGCCCTTGTTAATGGTGTGCCCGGCGCCAAGTGGGCTGGCTCCGGTACGTATGATGTTTACCTTGTGCTAGGTGATTATCAAAACGGCTTCGACAACCTTGCCATCTACATGAAACCCGGCGTCTCATTTGTCACCGCGACAACAACGATTGCCGCAAACGACTTCGTAGCGCCGGGCGGTAGTGGCGAGGCGGCGACTAAAGAAGACTAAACAGCCACCGGAGAACCCTCCGGCGGATTTGCGAGACAGGCTGTGGTTAATAGCCGCGCTCGCGCGAGTCTGTTGTCTATTTTTACTATTTACGCCTGTTCCAAATTGGAACAGGCGTAATTTCTAATGAATTCGGGACAGCATAGCATGAGCTTCCTGTGTGGTTTTTGCCCTCATCATCAAAGCGCTCGCTTCAGAATTGACTAGAGTGAAAACATCTTTCAAAACACGCAAATAACTTTCCTGCAACATTTCGCCCATCACCAACATAAACATCAGATGGACCGGTTTATGATCAAAAGCGTCATAATCAATGCCGTCTCTTGAAATGCCAATGGCGCCGGTAATGGCGCTCACACTCCGGCAATAACCATGCGGAACCGCAACGCCTGAACCGATGCAGGCGCTCATTTTATTTTCACGACCACTTATCGCCGCATACATTTCATTACGATCGTATTCAGGATGATCAACCAGTAAGAGTTCGATTAGCTCAGCGAAAGCGTCCTCCTTCGTCTTGCTTTCAAGGTTTAGTTTTATGCAGCGCTGGGAGAAAACATCACCTAATGACATTATCCTTCTTCCTCTGGTTTCTGTCCTTAAGATACATTTCAATAGGGACAACCATAAAGCCGATCATCCCGCTTGTCCCTATGGCTAAGGCAAATGTTTGCAGGACCACTGTAGATATAAAGCTGGTGGAATGCATAACAATTCCCCCGATAACGCCAACAATAATTGCTATAAGGATCGCGGCTCCAAAAATTTTCCAAAAAATATTCCAAAATCGTTCCATCACAAAACTCCTGTTTTTTTACGCACGATTCTAGCGCGTGCGTTTTGAGGTGAAAATAAGCGCCTATTCGCGTCCGCCGGCGCAGACCTTTTTTAGCCGTTAAGCCAGCTTAAGCCTTCAACTGAATAGTTCAAAAATAAACGGAAAACACGGAAGGGCAAGAATCAAATACGGAGTTTTAGAAAAATGATATTTCTAATATTGAGGCATCGCGTTTTTTTAATTGCTTTTAACGATGATTGAAGCAGGAATACACCGGCGTTTTGGACGCCGAACAACGCGTACATCCGCGCCGTCCCGTTGCGCAAAAGAGAAGGCGAATGCCTGTCGGCTTTGCCGATCTTCGTTGTGTCTTCAACCAACCAGTCGACTGTAGGCTCTATTGAGGTAAAAAAACCGCCTGAAACCGTCTGAATTTTTTCAAATTCAGGGAAATCGAAGTTATCTGCCACCGAAAAAACGAACGTTCCCATTATGACAAGGATAAGGTGTCCGGCTAACATGCGACAAATCCATTTTTTCCCAAATAATAGATCCATAGATTAATTCTATCACGGACACATTTTTTATGCAACCTCTATTTTGTCATCCCTGCGCCTCATTTTCTCCCGCTCCTCATTCAACCTTGAAACGGAACGCCTCCCCCATGAGCGCGTCAACAAAAAAAGGGGGCGGACTGGTTGCCACGCAAACCTTCACAGTTACATACTTTCCGGCGAACCGGAGATTCGCCGAAGCTCGTCCATAATGCGACGCGGACAAGACGCCCCGCCACAAACTTGCTCGCGCCGCAAGCGGCGGGGATAGAATAAAGAATCCCCGGAGCAAGCTCCGGGGTATTTAAGATTTCTCCTTGAAATATTTGCGTATGTGGGGGGAACAAATCCCCCACACCCCCAGTTTTCCGCAGCAAGCTGCGGGGTATTAAACCATGAAGATTTTAATAAAGAGATTAACCTATAGATGGCAGGGGCAAAGCTGTTATAAGATTCCGGAGGTGATTCACAAAGTATGAAGGGTTATCAAACGAAGCCATAATTGATATAAAAAAACGCCATGGCAAACGCCTTCCAGTAATTTTTCAGTTTCCCTGAAAAACAACGCGCCCTCCGAAACGCCCGCCTTATCCGGCAATTGTTCCCCTCTGTTCCCGCCGCGCGCTTCTTCCCCGTGT
>JAIRTS010000033.1 GCA_031254795.1 Treponema sp. | reverse complement strand
TTGTCCTGTCCGGCGGGGAGGCTTCCGACGCGAGCGACGGGCGGCTTTCACCGGACGCCATAGGGAGGATAAAAGATCCTGACGAGGAGGGGCCGTTATTTTTGTCAATGGACCGGGCGGATGAGGGGCGGGATGCCCGGCGGCTTGCGTTTGAGCGGGGGTATAGCCCGGTGGCGCCGCCGAAGAGGAGCCGGAGGGAACCCTGGGAATATGACAAGGAGTTGTATAAACAGAGGAATGAGGCGGAGCGGATGTTCCGGCGGTTAAAGGGGTATGGGCGGATAGGGACGCGGCGTGACAAGCCGGACCTGATGTTTTCCGCGTTTATCTATCTTGCCTTGTGTGTTATCGCCGTTTGTTCATTGGTTCCTCGTAGTGTGAACAGAACCTAGGGATGAGTTCACCCTGTTCCGAAATAAAGAATCCCCGGAGCAAGCTCCGAGGTATTTAAGATTTCTCCTTGAAATATTTGCGTATGTGGGGGGACAAATCCCCCACACCCCCAGTTTTCCGCAGCAAGCTGCGGGGTATTAAACCATGAAGATTTTAATAAAAAACAAATAGCGATAGCATCCAAGTCGCGATATATAATATAATACATGGAAAACATCATGTCCGCCTTGTCATACCGCGTCTCTGTCCGCCTGAATTCCTTCAGCCGCCAGAACATCCGCAGGAACTCCACCACCGCTCGCCTCAGAATGGACTTTCACCGAACGTGAATTCGGGGAGTCCTCCGTTATTCGCCGGATGTTCTCCCTGGAGGGGATGAAAAATCCGTTGTGAGGTCTAATACTCTATCCTTCAGGGCGGGCTGATTCATCGAATCAATCAATAAATATAGCAATTATCAGGATATGCCAAACGTGGAATTTCTAACGAGTATGAGTTTGTTCAATGGGCTGTTTTGGAGATACGGCCAGCCAGCAACTGATAATTGTCGTCCCGCGCCGCCCTGCCCCACTCCACGCGTTTTGGGAAAGCCTCTAATGTATGAACCGTCTTGTGAAGGGGCCTGCCGGCAGGTGTCGCGCCCGCGCATCCCATAAGTCCTTTTGTAAGATCGCTGCGGTTACAGCATGGAGACTGTTCTAAAACTGACATCCCGGGGCGCGTTTTGGAACAGTCTCCATTGCATACCGTAATGAACTGCCGCGCGCTCCACGCCGCCATTACATCTCCAGCGCGATTTTGTTTTCCGCTTGCAACGCGGCGTTCTCAATATAGTTGTCTGTCAAGGCGACGCCGTTCAGCGTGAGCTTCGTCCAGCCGGATTGTTTGCCGTTGGGATTCAACACCGTTATCTTGAGCAGCTTGCCCTGCCAGCGTTTTTCAATGGTGAATTCTTTCCATGCGGACGGAACGGATGGCGCAAGACGCAATCCATTGAGATCCGGGCGGATGCCGAGAATGCCTTCCACACAGCCAACCATGACCGTAGAAGCCGTGCCGGTGAGCCAATGCACGTGGCTTCTGCCCATGAAGGGGCTGTCGCTTCCTTCGGTGAACTGTCCGTATACATACGGCTCAAGTTTGCGGATATCCGCCGCGTCGTTTTGCGCGGACGGGCAGGACTCGCGGTAATACTCAAACGCGCGGTCGCCGCGCCCCAGCAGGGCTTCGGCCAATACGAGCCAGCCTTGGGTCTGGAGGAACACGCCCCCATTCTCCTTCACGCCCGGATTGAAAAGAATTGCGAGCGCCCCGTCAAACGGATGCTCTTTATACGCCGGGGCCATGACGCGCGCGCCGTAGGGCGTGTTGAGCGAGGCGTACACGCCATCCATAATGGCAATGGCGCGTTCTCCGGACGTAAAGCCGGAAATGACAGCCCACGACTGGGGATTCAACCAGAAACTCGCCTCTTTGTTGGTTTTGCTGCCAACCACTTCGCCCTTTTCGCTGAAACCGCGCACAAACCGGTCGCCTTCCCAGCACTTTTCTTCTATTATTTTTCCAAAATCCGCCTGCCGCCGCTTGAGCCGCGCGGCCGTCTCGGCGTCATTCTTCGCTTCCGCGAACAGCGTCGCTATCGCAAAGGCGTAGTAAAGCTGGAACGCCACAAACACCGAAACGCCCTTCGCGCCGAGCCGGAGGCAGTCGTTCCAGTCGGCGTGGAGACCCGCCGGAAGCCCGTATATACCCAAGTGGTTCAGGGAAAAATCAATAGCCTTGAGCAGGTGGTTGTACACCGTGTCCGATCCCGCGTCCGCGTAAGGGACAACCTCGTCAAGAAAGCCCTTGTCGCCGGTTTCGGCGATATATTTGTACACCGTGGGGAAAAGCCAAAGCGCGTCGTCGGCGCGGTAGGAAGGGTGTCCGGTGGCGCGAACATAGGAATCGTCTTCCGGCGTGTCTTCATGCCCCGCGTTGTGGTTGAACTTGACGAGCGGAAGCGCCCCGCCGTGATGAACTTGAGCGGACAACATGAACCTGAGCCGCTCGCCCGCCGCCTCTGGATCCAGGTGGATGATCCCCTGAATATCCTGCGCCGTGTCGCGGTACCCGTAGCCGTTGCGCTGTCCGCAGTAGACGAGGGACGCGGCGCGGGACCATACGAAGGTGGTGAAACACTGGTAGGCGTTCCATGTATTGATCATGTTGTTGAAGTCAGTGTCCGGCGTGTTGACCTTGAAATTGTCCAATTTGCCGTGCCAGTGACGCCTGATTTCCGCAGCCTCTTTCGCCGCCTTTTCACCGGTCTCGTACCGCGCGACAAGGGCGTCCGCTTCTTGTCCGGTTTTTTCGCCAAACAGGAAGGTGATGACGCGAGTTTCGCCCGGTTCAAGGACAAGTTTGGCGTGCAGAGCGCCGCAGGCGTTGGCGCAATAGTTGAGCGTATTGGCGCACGCGCCGTCCCGCACCGCCTGAGGCTTGCCGTACCCATTGTAGACGCCCAGAAAAGCCTCCCGATCCCCGCAGTACGTCTCGATCGGCGCTCCGGCAAGCGCGAAAAACCGCGTCGCCTTGGCGCTGCCGTTTACGGAATTGACGCAGTTCTCGTTAATGGTTTGCAAAATATGGTTTTTGTTGAAATAGGTGCGCGTGATAAAAAGCGTGTACTGCAAATTCACCTGATCCTGTTCGTAGTTGCTCTCGTTGGTGAACTCCGCGTACCCGAATACGCTAAGAGCGCGGGGCTTGTCGTCTTTATTCGAGACCGTGAGCCGCCACACCTCATAGGTCTGCCCGCTGGGAACATAGTAGGTCGCTTCGGAACGTATGTTTCTGTAATCCGCGATCATCGTGGTGTATCCGGCGCCATGCCTGCATTCGGAACGGTACTCGCTCATGTCCTTGCCCACCGGCTGCCATGACGCAGACCAGAAGTCGCCGTCCGCGTCATCGCGCAGGTATATATACCGTCCGGGCTTGTCCTCGTTGTTGAAAACATAGCGCATAATGCGTCCGGCGGCTCCGCTCTTTACAAAACTGTACCCGCCCGCGCCGTTGGTGATGATTGCGCCGTATTCAGGCGATCCCAGGTAATTAGCCCAAGGCGCAGGCGTATCCGGCTTTGTGATGACGTATTCCCGTTTGTCCGAATCAAAATGTCCATATTTCATGTACATCTCCTTTTTTCTATACTATAGATTTGGAACAATTTTTCACAAGTATATCATTCGGTTGCCGATATGTCTAGGCTTGAAGAACGGCGAGTCAAGACGGTTGCCATTGTCTGAGGAACGCCACGGCTCTGGCGAAACAGAAACAAAAGACGAACAAAACTGTTGGCAGCCCGCTCAACCGCGATCTCGCCGCTTGCCGTGGAGTATCCGCGTTGCCTTATGGATGGACGAGCTTCGTTCTGTCCATAAATTATGTAACTGTGGAAGTTCGCGCCGCAAACCAGTCTACCGCCACATAGCGTTAGTGTCGCCAAATCTAACCGCCGCAAGCGGCGCGAACAAGCTTGCGGCGGGGTATTAAATCTCGCTACGAATAAAACACGAGAAAAAAATAGAGCCGCTGATCATCGAAGAAGGGGAAGGCGTGGCTATTCTTCTCAATCAGAGGACGCCAGTCAAACCCGCTGAAAAGCCCATGTCGAAGGTAAGTGGAAAACCACGACGGGGCGCTTCGGAGGTTTTTCCCGAAAAAGACAGATTAGGCGTTGACAACACGAAGAGAAGCAAATAGAATGACGAAAAAGATAAATTCAATGCCGTTGAAAATAGTAGATTTTAAAACACCTTTAGAGGCTTTTGCGCTTGCCCGTTGAATCAGGC
>JAIRTS010000268.1 GCA_031254795.1 Treponema sp. | reverse complement strand
CCGCGCCAAGTATCTTTCCTGTGCGGCGCGTTGGCAGAACGAAAAGGGGAGGCTTGGTCCTTGGAGCGACATCCAACACATCGTCATCGTCTAACAGGCACAGCCTGTTCTATGACTGTAGTACGATAAAAGTGTCTGGCACCACAGACTTCAGAGGAAGTCCCGCTGTCCCCGTCAGGCGGCGCGGTGTCTGTCACCATGAAGAGTGTCTGTCACCACACAGGTTTCGTCTGACACAGACTTCACACGGGGCGTTGTTTGAAAGGGGGCGCCGCGGTCTCCGTCAGGCAGCGCGCGAGTGTCTGGCGCCACAGCCTTCGTCTGTTTTATGGCTTCTCAACGCGCGGGGTTTGCGAACGGATCTGCCCTTGTCGCCGACTGGCCGCGGAACAGCAAAGGGTCGATAAATATAGGTAAATCTGGGGTTTAACGTCCCATTTGATTGAGATGACGAAACAATGTGCATCGGCGCCGATTTTCTGAAAGATGAACATGACCTGAGTGAATACGGTGTAACTGTGGGTTATTCTTTCGACAAGTGTTTTTTTGGGCCGTGGATTTATAGGAATGGGAGCGCGTCGCGTTCTGGAATCGAAATTTTAAGGAATATGGTATAAAAGTCGTTTTTCGTTTTCTGCTTCTGGCGACGCTGATTCTTGTTACGGACGTATGCGCGAGGTCGCCGAAACTGGCCTTGATTACTTGAAACCGGCGAAGGCGCCGGAAAACTAATCCCTCCATCGGTGGACATTTACAATCTGGACATTGTGATTGACAGGACGGTATACGACATGGGCAAAAACATTCCGGACAAAATAAATATTTCCATAAGGAAGGATCGTCCCCTTCGGGTATCCATCGGTCGTTGATTTCTCACGGCGCCTGATGACCGGAACGCGGAAAGCGCGTTGTGGCGGGACGCCAAACACCGTGCCGGCGCCAGAAAAAACGAAATTGCCAAGGCTCACATAGAAGGATATTACGTTATCCTTGATGGCGGGAGAGTGGAGGTGCGCCTCCAACCGGTTTTGACCTCAGCGTCAGGAACCATCTTGGGTTCAAGCAGATTTATTGTTTCGGGCCGGGAGATTAAGCGGTGGAACCTCTCGCTTCTTCCCGTTTCGGAAGATGCCAAAGTGAGCAGAGTTTCGAGCGGTAGCAACGGGAAATTGCGCCATATTTGGACAACCCCTTCCGTTTTAGCGCGGCGCCAGATCACACGAACGGGATGCGCCGCGATGGGGAGCGCATGAAATTTACGGTTCAATCAGAGCGGGGTTGTTATATCAAAATCAGCCATGCGGACGTGTATGATTGCCGGGTTGGTTTTGGAACAGCCTCCATTATAAAACTGTTTCCGCCGATGGAGACGTATCCGCAATGGAGACAATGACCAAAAACGCCCCTTTTTCCGCAAAAACCGCGCAATTCCCCGTGGCCGCGACATTGCTTATTCCGAAAAAGCCTTTTTTCCACTCAAGTTCGTCAAGTGCCCATTGTAACCCCCGGCTCTTCGCTCGTCCGCGTGTTTCGGCGCATGGAAAGACCGACACGGGGCTTTTCGGCTTCAGACGCAGTTCAAGCGTCTGTGGGGAGCGGATGCGGTGGATAATTTCCCTGTTTGTAATCCACCGGTCAGGCGAAGGATCTCGCTCAAAAAGAGAGCGGATAGCGAGAAGGTGATCGATTCTGCCGCCGCCGCCGCCAACAAGCGTGGTATGGACGCAACCTTTGTCCCAGAGCAACGCGAGGGCAAGCTCCGTGTCGGTGTAGTCTTTGTCCGTGCTGTACCTGATGATTCTGTCGTGGCTGTATCCGGCGAGGCGGCTTTCGCTATCCAGCGAATCCATGTCGCCCACGATCCAGTCCGGCCTGACGCCGGCTTGCTCCGCAGTTACAAGCCCTGAATCCGCGGCGACTACGATGTCCGCGCCGGCCACCACCCTCCGGCATATATCCGCGTCCGGGCTTTCCCCGCCAATAAAAGCGATTCCGCGCATCTTCTTGACAGTATACCGTATTTTAGTATAATATTGCAATGCTTTTTATCCCGCGCATACTGAAAGACATCGCGCTCATCTTCACGGCAAACGGCAAGCTGATCTTCCTTGTGGGCGGCGCGGTGCGCGACATGCTTCGGGGTGAAAAGGCGCGTGACTTTGACCTTGCGACTGACGCGACGCCGGAAGAGGTGGCCGCCATGTTCCACGCGCTTGGGCGCGGGGCCAAAAGGAGCGCCGTTATCCCCACCGGCGTCAAACACGGAACCGTTACCGTGCATTTCAAGGGAGAGGCGTTTGAAATCACCACGTTCCGCACCGAGGCTGATTATAACGACGGGCGCCACCCTGAAAGAGTCGCCTACGCCGCGACCATTGAAGAAGACCTCTCCCGCCGCGATTTCACCATGAACGCCATTGCTGTGGAATTGCCGAAAGGTCGCGTCGTCGATCCCTTCAATGGACGCGCCGACCTACAAAATCGCGTCATCCGGTGTGTGGGAAGCCCGCGTGAACGCTTTGGCGAGGACGGGTTGCGTTCCCTGCGCTGCGTCCGTTTTGCGTCCCAACTAGGCTTTTCCATTGACAACGAGACGCTCGCCGCCATTCCGCAAACGCTTTCCATCACCGCAAAGGTGGCGGCGGAGCGCAAACGCGATGAGCTTGACAAAATAATCGGCTCAGGAAAGCCTTCGACTGGTTTTTCGCTCATGGAACAAACCGGTCTTCTCCTTGAATTGCTTCCTGAGCTTGCCGCATGCCGCGACATTGAGCAGAAGGGCGGGCATCGCTTTGACGTTCTCGATCATTTGTTGCTTGCCTGTGACTTTGCGGCGGAAAAAGGCTGGTCACATGAGGTGAGGCTCGCCGCGCTTTTCCACGACATCGGGAAGCCTGTTGTCTGCGCCATGAACGAATTCGGCGTACGGACGTTTTACCGCCACGAACGGGAGAGCGCGGCTATGGCAAAAAACATATTGAGCCGTTTCCGCTATCCCAACGCCGTCATTGACGCGGTTGTCCATCTCATAGAAGAGCATATGTTCCAGTATACCGAAGACTGGTCAGACGCGGCCGTCAGGCGGTTCGTTGTCAGGGTGGGAGAGGCGCGTCTGCCCAATTTGTACAAGCTCCGCCACGCGGACGCGTTTGGAACCGCCGGCGAACCGCCGCGTCCCGATTTCCTCATCCCGCTCATGGACAGGGTACGCCGCGTTCTTGATGGGAAAAAAGCCCTGTCCCTCAAAGACCTTGCGATTTCCGGCGACGACATTATCGGACTGGGCGTCCGGCCAGGCCCCCGGATTGGGATCATCTTGGGCGAGCTTTTGGATGCGGTTCTCGACGATCCTGAGCTTAACGCAAAGGAGAAGTTGCTTGAAATTGCCGGGAAAATGAAAGACAGGGCATAGCGGAGACCTACGCGGTCGGCAAATCCACAAAAAACGTCGTTCCCAGATTGGGGCTTGAGTTAAACCAGATGGCGCCGCCGTGATCGCCGACAATACGTTCCACAATGGGAAGACCAAGACCCGTACCCGCCTCCTTGGTGGTAAAGTACGGCGTGAAGATTTTTTTCGCAATATCAGGAGGAATGCCTTGCCCCGTATCGGTGACGCTGATTCTCCAGAAAACGGCGCCTTGTTTTTTCACCATATCGGTTCGTATCTCTATTTTTTCTACGCGAGATGCGGATGTGGCGCCTGCGGTTTCAGCGTCCGTTCTCTCAAGGGTGGCGGCTGTCGCAAGCCCGCCGCCAGACCCACCGGCGCAATCGCCACCAGCGTGATCGCCGCATCCCGCAAGCCCAGGCGCGGCGGCGTTTATGGAGTCAATGCCGTTGACAACAAGATTCGTCATAATCTGGGTGAGTCTGCGCTCATCAACTTTTACCGCCGCCGCGCGATCCGTATTGCTGATGTCGAATTCAATGGCAGGGTAGGAAAGCCGGTAAGAATCGACAAGCGGCTCAATCCGCTCAAATATATTGGCGCTTGACAGAGACGGCTCTATAGGACGGGAGAGCGTACGGAATTCGCTTAACATGCTTGAAAGCCCTTCGACCTCCTGTATAATGGAAAGCATGGATGATTCCAGTATTTCTCCCGTTTTTTCAGGAGCGGTTTGCCAACGCCGCAACACCCGCTCCGCAGACAGTTTTATTGGAGTGAGCGGGTTTTTTATTTCATGGGCAAGCTGGACAGCCATCCGCCGCCAAATAGAAATTGCTTCCGCTTTGATAAGAGAGTTGCGCGTTTTTTCCAAATCCCTCACCATGATATTGAAAGACCGGATTAAAATGCCGAATTCATCGTTCTTTTTTGCCGTAATGCTAATGGAAAAATCTCCGTTTGCGACTTTATGGGTCGCTTCGGTAAGGTCTACGATTGGTTTTGTAATGGTTTTTGTGAACGATATGGCGATGATCAACGTCATCAACGCCACCGGAAGGAAGAAAACCGCATAAAAAAAGAACAAAATCTCTTTGAATTGGATGTTCAACGTCTTGAGCGCCTCGAATTTCGCCCTCTGATCCTCAAAACCATCTATCGCCGCGTCAAAACCTTCTCCCAGATCGTACGTGACGAGCCGTACGGTTCTTCTGTCGTTTGCCACAATGAGATAACGCACGACATCAATGTCGCGGTTTTTCTGTCGCGCGACAAAACCCTGAAACCGCGCGGGCGGCGCGTCCAGCGCCTGATCCGCCTTTCCCCAGAAACGGACGCTTGTCCATTGCGCTTCGTTTTTCACGCCGTCGCTGGTCACGCCGAGGTCCGAAGGCGGCGACAGCTCGAAATCCTGAATCGCGATCAAACCGTCGGGAAACGCCGTGGACTGATTGTCGAGTATCCGGTCAAAATCGGTGTTGTCCGCCACATCCTGAGCCTTCTCGATACGCAAAGAATACGCGTCCATGACAAATTGCTGAGCGTAATTCATGGTGGCTTCCATGTCCAGCGTTCTCCAGAAACGCATGATTTCGGTGGTGGACAAAGCCGTAATTAGCACAAGGGGGATCGTGGAAAAAAGCAATATAATGGCGAAATATCCAAGAAGACGCGCCTGAAACCGTCTGCTGGTTTTTCGTGTGATAAAGTCCTCCACGAGCCGAACAAGAGAAAGTATCAAAAAAATGAATAAAACAGCCGGTATGGTGAAAAAAACACCAAGCATAAGCCTGTCCGTGATGCGTCCATCTTTTAAAATACTGGCAAAAAACGTTTTTGATAAAAGAATTGTTAATATGCAGAGGAAAATGTAGATAAAAACAAGCCCCCATACACCGATTATGGGAACTGAGGTTTCATTCTCCTTCCAAGAATTTCGATTCAAATAAGTTCACCACTTTTTCCAACGCCTGCTTTTCGTCATCGCCTTCCACGATGATTTTCAACTTGGTTCCGTATACCGCGCAAAGAGTAAGCACACCCATAATAGATTTCGCGTTTATTCTATCGCTGTCTTTTTCAAAATAAATATTGGACTTGAAATCTTTAATGGCCTGAACAATCATAGCTGAAGGACGGGCGTGGACGCCCGCGCGGTTTGTGACGGTTATTATTTGTTCAATCATATAATATCCTCTCCAAAATAAACAAATTGATCGGAGTGACTCATTTCCTGCCATTTCATAATATTCTGATTGAATTCTTTCGCCGCGTCATAGCCCATTCTTCTCAGCCTTTCATTCATGGCGGCGGTCTCAACAATAACCGGTACGTTCCTGCCGGGTTTGACGGCGATTTCTATTTTAGGCACGCTGACGCCCAAAAGCTCCATGTATTTTCGCTCAATGCCCAGTCTGTCATAGGATTTATCCGCTTTTTCTTCTTCCAGTTCTATGACAAGCTGCACCTGCTTTTGATCCCGCACCGATCCTATGCCGAACAGGTGCGTGATGTTGATGATGCCGAGCCCACGTATCTCCATGTGGTGTCCGATGATCTTGTTCGTCCCGGCGCCAAGCAAAATATTGCCGTTGACGCATCGAACGTCGACCATATCATCGGCCACGAGCCGGTGTCCGTGCTTGATAAGCTCCAACGCAGCCTCGCTTTTTCCCACGCCCGATTCGCCTACAATAAGCACGCCAAGTCCGTACACTTCCATCAAAACGCCGTGGATGCCCTTGCGCGGCGAGAATATGTTCGACAATATGCGGATGAGGCGCGTGACAAATTCGGCGGTGGTCAAGTCTGTCTGTAAAATAGGGCAATGGGCTTCTCCCGCCTTTGTCATAAAATCGCGGTTCGGGATCAATTGATGGGTGAACACACAGCAGGGAATCAAATACGAAAAAAATTTCTGAATTGACTCGGTTCGTTCTTCCTGCATTAGTTTTTCCAGATAGGCGTATTCCCCGCGTCCGAACACTTGTATGCGCTGATATGCAAACGAGTCGAAAAAGCCGGATAAAGCGAGTCCGGGGCGGTTTAGATCGGGGTTGACTATTTCTCTGCTCAATCCCTTTCTATCTCCGATGCTGGTAAGATTCAGCGAATTGTGCTCTTTGAAGTCAAGGTTTATAAGATCAAGCGCCGTGAATTTTAACTTTGCCATGATGAAAAGTATATAGTAAAAGAAAAAATGTTTCAAGAAAGAGGTTTTTCCAAAACACGCCCGGAGATCGCATAGCCTATTGAGCCGGTTACGCGGTTGTGCGGTTGCGCCGTACATTTCAACTCCTTTTCCTTTTGAAGGATTGCTATGATTGAACCGGATCGCAGAGTACAGTCCAGACTACAATCCTCATGACTTTGGAGCAAGTCATTTTATGTGTTATGGAAATAGCCATAAATCAGGCGAGAGAGCTGAAAGCGATATTGAGCGGAAAGTCAGCGCGTGGAGCCGGATGTCCCACTATCATCTAATTCTGAGGGAATCGGTTTCCGCTCATTACCCGCCACACAACGTTGAGTCGCAACGCATGACGCAAGAACGCCGCTCGGCAACGCGGCGGGTGGACAAAAAGAGCGGAATCGAGTATAGTACACCCCATGATATTTCCATTAGAAGAACTCATCGAATATAGAAAAAATATGTATGAAATCACTGTTGCGGCTTCTCGGCGAGCGTATCAGCTTTCCATGATTAGGGATCCGGCGATTGAAGAACACGAGGGCAAGGTTATATCGCTTGCGGCCCGTCAGTTGTTCACTTCACAAATAGAGTTTCGTCTGGAATAAACGTTGTGGCGGCCGCCTCCATAAATGTTCTTGTTCTCTTTGGTCCTACGGCGGTGGGAAAAACTGGCGTGGTGGAAGAGCTTTTTGCTGGAAACGGCGCGCCCAGAGCTGAAATTGTGTCCGCGGATTCCATGCAGGTTTACAAGGGCATGGACATAGGCACAGCCAAACCGTCAGTCGGCTTGCGGGAGCGGCTTCCCCATCATCTTATCGACATACGGACTCCGGATCAAAGCTACAATGCAGGCGATTTTGTTCGCCTCGCCGAAGAAGCGATAGCGCGGATAGCCGAGCGGAGCGCGTTGCCCGTAGTGTCCGGCGGAACAGGTTTTTACTTGAAAAACTTTATTATGGGACTACCCGAAGCTCCGCCTTCGGATGAGAGCGCGCGCCGTGCGCTCAAAGCGGAGTTGCGCGAACAGGGCGCGGAGGCGCTCGCGCGGGAACTCGCGGCCTGCGATCCGGTGAGCGCGTCCCGCATTCACATCAACGATGAATACCGGCTTCTGCGGGCGCTGGAAGTGTTCCGTCTGACGGGCAAGCC
>JAIRTS010000221.1 GCA_031254795.1 Treponema sp. | reverse complement strand
GGGGCAAGCTGGATAACAGGGCCTGACACATTGTCCAATCTCGATTTAGACATTACGCCTTATGCAAAAATTGGAATTGGATGGGCTTTTTAGGTAAAAATAGAGCGCTGATTTTTATTCGCGGGCGGTTTCAATACCCCGCCCTGGAGGGCGGTTTCAATAGCGGCATCCGCTTTCGGTTCAGGGGTATTGGACCCCGCATACAATCTATTTTTATCTGAAAACAAGGCTCATTTACTCAGTGCTAAAATTATGGGTCAAGTGTAGCCCTTTAGGGCGGGGTTGTTGATTAAAGGGCGTAGCCCTTTTGGGTATTAAACCCCACTGCGAATAAAAAGAAAAACGTCGCCTGACAACCCTGCATGCGCCTCAGAATTACGGACTCGCGCTCACATTGCATTCTCTTATCTATCAATATTCATTGATCTATAATGCCTGACATCTGTCGCTTAACGGCGCATTATGCGGGAGGCAGGCGCATGAACGGAAGCGCCGAAGGGCTGGAATACCAAGATCACACCCACCGGCGGGCGGTTTCTTTATAAATCTACAACGCCGGCATTGGCGAAAGATTGAGGCTTCTTATGACGCCGCCGTTTTCTTTTTTTCAGTTGCTCATCAGGTTGTCCGTCTTGCAACGGGGGCTTTTCCTGCGCCGGCGGCGCCGAAACGGCGCTCTCAGCGGGGACGGCGTTCGTTTTCTTCTGATTGGACGCGGGTTGCGCCGCCTGCTCATGGCGCCGCTCCCTCGGACGTTCACTGGCAAAAAGCGAGCGTTTGACAATAACGCCGTGTTCTTTATAGATGAGTTTTACCGCGCCGTCAAGATCAAAACGCGGCGGATTCATGGGCAACACAAACTGGCGGGCTTCAGAAAAGGTCTTTTTATAATGGTCAATATGTTGCTCGTTCCAGTCTACAACCATCTCCAAGTAGTCCCATATCAGAGCGGCGAGGCTTTCTTTATCTTCGGTTTGCTTGTTTTCCTGATTCAAGGCGGCGAGCCTTTGCAGGTGCTTTTGGCGGAAGCCCGGGGCTTCCCGCATGAGTCTTGACGCGTTGGGTTGGAGGTATTGGTACAGTCCGAAGTTCTCAAGATTTTCAACGATCACCGCCGCGCTTGAAGAACGGATGATCTTCAAAATCTCCTCGGTGAGGCGCGAAGGCGAAACCTCGTCAAGCAAGCGTGCCTGCCGCCTGATTTTCAACCCAAGGGAAAAAGGCAGTCCGAAGCCGGTTGCCGAAGCGTACTTCACCGCGCGGATTATACGCACCGGATCGTCAATAAACATGGTCTTTAAAGGAATGATAGGCTTTATACGCCGGGCGCGTATGTCTTTCATGCCACCAACATAGTCAATCACCAACTGTTTTCCGGGATCGTAAAAAAGCGCGTTGAGGGTAAAGTCACGACGAAGCACATCTTCTTCTATAGTGCCAAACATGTTGCCGGTGGCGCCTTCGGCAATGGAGCGGAAGGTGGCGACTTCAAATATTTTTTCTCCGGCGGACACATGCACCAATCTAAACCGGTGTCCTATGATCCGCGCGAAACGGAAGGTTTTTTTTATTTGGTTGGGGCTTGCCGCGCTCACAATATCAAAATCTTTTGGTTTTTTACGGAGAAGCAGATCGCGCACCGCGCCGCCCACGATGTAAGTTTCAAAACCTGCCGCGACAAGACGCTCTACAATCCGTATCGCGTCAACGTCAACATCGGCAAGGTTTATGCCATGCTCGCTCTGTGTGTAAACCAGAGCTTTTTTCACCGGTTTCCCATCTTTACATGTTGAATAACGATACCGCAAAGCCGCCTCTTTTTATTTTTCACCCAATATGCCGCGCTAACCAACTCGCTAAATTGTCCGCGACTTCTTCTCTATTGGTTTCATTCAATGTTTCATGTCGCGCGTCCGGGTAAAGCGCAAATTCCAAATCCTGTATACCCAGATTGCGGTAGACGCGCGCCAGAGTCATGGGACTTTTGCCCATGTCGCCGACCGGATCCGCGCTACCGCAGAAAATATATATGGGAAGCTCCCGCTTTATGTTAGAGAGGGCGTGTTTTTTATGTATCTTATTCAAAAGGATGGCTAAATCTCTGAAGAAACCCGCGGAACTCATATTGCCACACAGTTCATCGGCGATATAGGCGTCAACCTCCCGCTCATCGCGGGAAAGCCAGTCAACTACCGTACGATTCGGTCTAAACGGGCGGTTATAGGGACCAATCGCAAGAGCGTGAGCCAGCTTCGACTGGGCGCGGACACCCCGAACTGCGGCGATAAGGTTCATAATCGGCTTGCTGGCGGCAATAAACAAGCCGTCGGTACCCCGGGTGCCGGAAAGGATGCATCCCGCAAGGGGGGTGTTATTGTAGGTCTCAATATAGTTCTGTACAAGAAAAGACCCCCACGAGTGTCCAAGCAGGAAAAGCGGCGTATTCGGATGTTCTTTTATAATAAGATTATTGATGACATCGATATCAGAGGCGACAAGGGCGACGGCGTTTTCATCCGCGCAATGCCCCAAAAGCCCTCCGTTTCCCGGATCGTTCACCGAAACATCCGCAGTTTTTCCATGTCCGCGCATATCCGCTGCCCATACTTCAATGCCCTCGGGAACAAGCCGCTCTGCAAGCCGTTTATACCGCTCTCCATGTTCCGCCATGCCATGCACGACATTCAGTACGGCGCGAACTTTTTCGTTTGGAGACCAGCGCCGAACCAACAATTTGGCGCTGTTAGCGACTGTTATCCACTGTTCACTTTTTCGTAATTCATTCATACAGTTTTCTTTGCGCTTGAAAAGCCGCTCCGCCATTTTGTGGGGAGAGAAGGATTCGGACCTCCGAAGGCTGAGCCAACAGATTTACAGTCTGCCCCATTTGACCGCTCTGGAATCTCCCCAATAACTTGAGTTTCTTTGGAAAAAACGGGCTAAACCTACTTTTTCCTTGAAATCTGACATTGCTGTTCCAAATCTGACACCTAGAAATTTGTTGCGCTTCGCGCATAAAATAGTATAAATATTCATTTTATGAATATTTATACCTTACAAACTCCGAAATCATGCCCATTAATCGGGATTTTTTGCATGAATATGCAAAAAATCCACAAGTGCAACAGGCTGATAGACGCGCGTTTTGAAACAGCCTCGCTTATCTTGCCAGCCAGTTGAGCCATCTCTCGGGTTCGAACCGGGGACCTCATGATTACAAGTCAGGCGCTCTACCAGCTGAGCTAAGATGGCAATATTTAATGTTTGATACAATATCAAGGAAAGCAACTTTTGTCAAGAGGGTTTTGAAAATTTACCGCAACATATTAAAAATGCGCGTGTTAAGCTTTCTTGGAAACTGAAGTTTTGGGAAACTCTCTATTGACAACTTACGCGGAAGTTATAATAATTATGACATGATTGTTTTTCCTGTTGAGAACCATCGCAACCGCGAGGA
>JAIRTS010000217.1 GCA_031254795.1 Treponema sp. | reverse complement strand
TCCGGGCTGGTTTTTCACGAAATTCCGCCCTCGCCTCCTCGGATTTTTCCGGGCGGGCGAAGGTCTTTTTTCATATGTCAAACCAAGGCTCGCCGGCCGCCTGCAAACGGAGGACAGCGAACAGTCGGACATCCTGGAAAGCTCGCGGAGACACGCGTCAGGGTCGATCTTGCACCCGCGCGTCCGCTTGGTTTCGATCCTGACGCCGCCGCTTGTTTTCAGTGTTTCAATCCACTGATATTAAGTCCAGGGCGTTATTACGTCAATAGACACGCTCAGTTATTATGAACGCATTGGCTTAATTTCACGGTTTATGAGTATCTTCCAAAAGGCTCTTGCTTCTTTTAGAAAATTTATCTAAAATTAAAGCCGTTTCAAAATTTAAGACAGCAACCTTTGATTTAATGAGCCTCAGCGCGGTAAGCGCGAATCTGCGTTCGTCGAACCGGGTGGTGCGAATGAGATCCCCTTCAGAGCGGAGCAAACAAGGTCGCGCGGGGTATCTTGTCTGCGTTGCATTAGGGACGAAGTTCGTTCTGCCCGGAAATTATGTAACTGTGGGGTCGTTGCCATTTTTTGTTGGCGGCGCTAATTCTAGCCGCCCAAGAGTCGGGGACTATATCCCATTGTGAATAAAAAAAATCGGGCTAATGACGCGTTTGCGTTAAAGCCCTTGTAAAAACGAACGCCAAAGGCGCGCGCCACGAAGTGAGGTCGGCTATGGAAGCATATGCTATCAACTATGAAACTATTTTTCAACTTGAGCGCGTGCTCAATAAAATTCAGGATTTTGACATCCTGTTGGAACGAATATTGCTTGAAGCTCGAAAAATCGTACGCGCCGACGCAGGGTCAATTTACGTGCGAGAGATTTCTGTTGAAGAAGGAGAACCCATAGAAAAACTCGCCATAAAATACTCTCAGAATGACACCTTGTCGGCAAAGCTGGCTAAAGGCGAGAAGCTCATTTACTCTCTTTTTTCCATACCTATTGATAAAAAAACAATCTCCGGCTATTGCGCCCTTACCCGCCGTTTGATTAATATTCCAAATATGTACAACATCGAAAAAGACGCGCCCTATTCGTTTAATCCCCAATATGATGTCATATCGCAGTACAAAACCATATCGACATTAACGATTCCGCTTATAGATTCTAACGATCAGCTTGTCGGTGTAATACAGGTTATCAATTCCCGCAATGAGTCAGGCGAAATCATCCCCTTCTCAGAATCGAATGAAGCGGTGATATCGCATTTTGCAATCACCGCGTCCTCGGCCTTGCAGAGGGCGCACAGCACACGCGTTATGGTTTTGCGTACGATAAAGATGGCGGAATTACGGGATCCCAAAGAGACTGGTGTTCATGTAAACCGCGTCGCCAGCTATTCGGTTGAAATCTACGACCGGTGGGCGCATCTTCATAATATTCCAGAGGTACAGCGAGAAAAAGTCAAGGACATTCTTAGAATAGCGGCGATGCTCCACGATGTGGGCAAAGTGGCGATTCCCGACGCGATCTTAAAAAAACCGGGAAGGTTCATTGATGAGGAGACCCATATTATGCGGCGGCACACGCTATATGGCGCTTCACTATTCAGCAACTCCCAGACCCCGCTTGATGAAATTTCCCGCGATGTCGCGTTGACCCACCACGAGAACTGGGATGGCACCGGTTATCCAGGCTGGCTCGATCCGGTCGCCGAGAAACCCATTAAAGCTGATGAAAACGGAATGCCTTTTGGAAAAAAAGGTGAAGAAATTCCGCTTGCAGGACGCATTGTGGCATTGGCTGATGTGTTTGACGCTCTCTGTTCGCGCCGGGTGTACAAAGATCCGTGGGGTGAACCGGAAGTTCTGAGCGAAATGAAGAAAATGCGGGGGGTAAAATTCGATCCAGAATTGACGGATATATTTTTTGACATTTATCCATCCATCAAACGTATACAAGCTCTATATAAAGAAGAAATCGCATGAACCGTATTGCGTGTATGTTGCCCTTGTCAAAAGAACAAGCGAGCACCCTTGCCGCAGGAGACAGGGTTTCGCTTTCCGGCGTCCTGTATACAGCGCGGGACGCGGCGCATAAACGCTTTGCGAATTTGTTGGATCGAGGAGAAGCCCTTCCTTTTCCCATTGAAGGCGCCTGCATCTACTACGCGGGCCCCGCGCCGGCAAAGGACGGACAAGTCATCGGTTCCGCAGGACCAACCACAAGCGGCCGTATGGACGTCTATACGCCCCGCCTGCTTGAGTTGGGACTTCGTTGCATGATCGGCAAAGGGGAACGCTCGGAGGCTGTAATAACCGCCATGAAAAAGGCGGGCGCCGTGTACTTCGCCGCTCTTGGGGGCGCGGGCGCCTTGCTTGCCTCCCGCATAACTTCTGCGGAAACGGCGGCTTTTCCCGACTTGGGAACCGAGGCGGTCAGGCGCCTTACGGTACGCGATTTCCCTGTAGTTGTGGCAATCGACAGCGGGGGCGGCGACCTATACAAGCTGGGACCGGCACGGTATTTGAATCTGCCTTAATTCCAAGCCTGATGACCCGCCCCGCCACAAGCTACGGAGGACTAAACTCCACTCGAAGAGTTCTTGTATGTTTTTTCATACTTTTTGAAGGGATTTTCTGGGCATTGCTCATAACGTGTTGGCTGTATATGAAAATCGGGATTTTGCAAGTTTGTCCCATTTCGGATTTTCCCTCCCTTGTGTTATTTCATTACTCTGTAATGAATTATCGTTGCTGGTTCAGCGGGTAATTACACGGGGAAAATGATGCGCGTTCTCAAAAGACATCATATTCCCAAAAGAGAGGGTTTTATGAAAATCCATAACGATTTTACGCTGTATTGGCGGGTCTTCCCTTCGGGGAAACGGGTAGTGTACTACTACGCTTATGATGAAAATGACATGCGCCAAATGGGACGGTCTACGGGGGAAACTACTATGACGGCGGCACGGGTTAAATGTAACCGCCTCCTGAAAGAGGGTTGACGGGCAGCTACAGGGCAAGCAGGCCCTCGGTTTGGGTGGCGGCGGTTGTCTTGAAACCGCTACCCCGCATCGTTTTATACAGCTCATCGGTAAGAAATTCCGAACCGCGATACACCCGAGAAAAAAGCGCGTTGTACCGGTTCAGGTACTTTGTCCCAAAACCACGCGCACACCGATTCCGCTCTTTGATGAAACTGTGATACCCGTTGACCTCGTTTATCTGATAGAATCCGGCCCTCCCGGCCGTTACTGTCGAACAGAGAGCCTGCTCTTCCAATATCCTATAGGAGGCGGCCCCATCGCACACCATCAGGGCATCAGCGCTGATCTTCCCCCTAAATGCTCCCAGAATTTCCTCCCTGCGGACTTTCCCCCGCCCTACCGCA
>JAIRTS010000183.1 GCA_031254795.1 Treponema sp. | reverse complement strand
AGCCATTTTTTTCGTTGTAAATGGATAAAATAATTAAATTTATGGATAAAACAATGAAAAAAATTGACAGCCCGGTTAAAGCGCCGTAGAATGGTGTAATGCATAGGAGTATTGGCTCCGCAGGTGAAACCTTTCTGCGCTACCTGCCCACGAGCGAAGAAGACGAACGTCTCGGCATGGTGTGTACTACCGCCGGCGAATACAAAATCGCTCCGTATACCGCATACCCGCCGAGAAAGGTTGACCACCCGGCCATATTCAGATCCGTCGCGGAGGGGCGGATCCTGCCCGAATTCCAGATGGTGTATGTCACCGAAGGACAGGGGACATTCAGGTGCGAAGAAAAAACTTTCGCGGTCCGGCCGGGGAACGTGATGCTGTTGCTACCGGAAATAAAGCATCAGTACAGGCCGGATTTTGAGACCGGCTGGCACGAATACTGGGTCGGATTCAACGGCGGCTATTTTAAACAACTTTTGGCCCAGGGGATCATTCCCCGGGAAAAATTCTTTTTTGACACCGGTCTTCACGACGGCATAGCGGCGCTTTTTGGACAGATCTTTGACGAAATCCGCAACCAGCGACCGCTGTACCAGTTCAAGGCCTGCGCGGGAATACTGTCGCTTCTTTCGGAAATTCTTGCCCACGACCGGCGCAGGGATCAGCCAAATTATTATCAAAAAATCGTAGAACGGGCAAAATCATTTATGAAAAAAAATATTTTTGGCGCCATCAATATCGCGCTTATTTCGGACAACGTTGGCATGAGCGCTTCCCGGCTCAATGATATATTCAAAGCCTATACCGGCATGGCGGTATATCAATACTACATTCACCTCAAGATAAACGAGGCGTTGATTATCCTCGAAGAAGAAGACGCCTCGATCCAGAATGTCGCATTGCGGCTCGGATTTGAAGACCCCTGTTATTTTTCACGGCTTTTTAAAAATAAGGTTGGCGTCGCCCCCTCCAAATGGCGCAATTTGTCCGCCGGTGAAAGAACGCCTTTTGGAGATCCATAATTTTGCCCCTCCCTCCTTCCGTTGACAGATGTATCGTTCGCAAGTTGTATTAGGCTTTCAAAGTTAATGCTTCCGCACAGCCGAAATATCGACGAGAAAAGCTTCTCAATCTTTTGATAAAGCCGCTGTTCTAGGCATAAGGTTATTGGGCTTATGAGACAACCCGGTTGGTTGTCTCACAAGTCTCTTAAAAAAACGTGAGTTTCGTTAAGAAATTCACGTTTTTTGCCGCCATGCAAACCGCCCATTTAGCCCGCCGCAGGATCGTAGATATTCCCGCCGGCCGCGGGCGCGTGGCTGCGACCGATAAAGAGCAATACCCGCAGGGTGACGATATAGGGTGTCATGTTCAACAAATGGGCGGACACGCTCCGGCCGAACGTAGGGTTGCCCAAGCCAGCGTCAAGCCAGAGGCGGCGGGAGAACAGGGCATAGGCGTTTACGTTTGCTGAGACGAGGGCATAGATGGATTTACGAAGAAAGGGGCAAAATCGTCGATGTATGACAAAGTATATGCTATCCCCAAAAATAACAGCGCTCATTGTCTTAAAATTTCCGCCAAATCATGACTTTTTATATATCCCCTCCATGACCGTTTGACGCCACCCTCTCCATAACGCCGGGAATTACCCCGCGCTTATATCAACGCTACGGAGGCATGTATGGTGATTGTGGACACACCACAAGGAACGTAACCGGTTTTGTGGACAGACACTCTATCGCGTTCCTTAATATCCTCTTTTTCTAACAGTGTCTAGCAGCTTGTAACGCTTGTAGGTTTTTACGCCACTTTGTGTCGCAAAAACCACGATTTATAGGTTGCTGCGAACCTTCGATCTGCGAACCAAAGGTTCGACGCAGTTTGAGCGGTAAAAAATCGCCTAATCGGCGACTTTTGGAGGTTTTATGCGCGAAGCGCAACAAACTGCTAGAAATTGCTCCGAAGATTCTCTCCTCGCACCGTTTGATAGAAGCTTTCGAATTCTTCCTCAATGGACATAAATACGTCGACAAGCGCCGGATCAAAATGAGTGCCTCTTCCGTCTTTGATGATAGAAACGGCCATTTCATGCGGAAAGTCTCTTTTGTACGGGCGCGGTGAAATAAGCGCGTCGTATACATCGGTTATAGCCATCAGCCGCCCCTGAAGAGGTATGTCTTGGCCGATAAGCCCTAAAGGATAGCCGCTTCCATTCCATTTTTCATGGTGGAAGCCGGCGAAAATCTTCGCGTGTCGCGTCAATTCATTTGGCCGCGTATACGCTTCAATGCGGTCAATGATGGTGTTTCCATAATCAGTGTGCCGTTTCATGATATTGAATTCTTCATCGGTCAGCTTGCCATGTTTTTGAAGAATGGCGTCGCTTATATAGATTTTGCCCACATCGTGCAACTGCGAAGCCTGCACCACCATTTCAATATTCCAGTCAAGCGTTTGCTCCGTGTAAATGTCTTTTTCCCGAAGTTTATGTAGCAGGATGCCGACGCCACGGCGCGTTCTTTCAATGTGTCCGCCGGTGACATCGTCGCGGCACTCAACCATCTCCGCCATAACACTGATAATGGCGGTTTGCAGTTCCCAGACTCTCTGCGACTCGGCTTCAATGAGTACGCTCATGTCTTTCATCATTTTTTGCAGATTGGCGTTAAAATTACGAAACTCCTGTTGCTGATGTTCGATAGCTCGCTGTTGCGCCGCCATAAATAATTGAGTCTCAACACGTTTAATTAAAACGGGCCCAAAAAATGGCTTGCAAATATACCCGATAGTAGTGCTGTTCAACTTATCGTGATATTTTGTCAAATCATAGGTGTCAACAATAAAAAGAAGCGGGATGCGCGCCGCGCTTGGATCCTTTGCGAGTATTTCAACCGCCCCGAAACCGTCAATTCCCGGCATATTCACGTCAATTAGCATTAAGTCAGGATGCTGCGCTTTTAACATTTCAACCATATCTGTCGCTGAAGTCGCGGTGCATATATCATATCGGTTCGCCAAAATATTGCGGGCGTCCATTAAACTGGCAATGTTGTCGTCGACAAGCATTATCAAAGCTCGGCTGTCGCTCATAATGTCTCCTTAGCTTTAAAGCGGGATTAGTTTATCACAACTGGATATTTTCTTCAACCAAAGAGTTACGAGAAAAAAGACGCTCCAGACTGTTCTTTACCACGATTAATTTCAAAACAAACAGAACTGCGCTTGCCAACAAGTCGGCGTGAGGTTCATGTACCGGCGCGGTTTCGGAACACGAACATAGTCCGCATTGGCTTTGAAGCCGTCTTGTTCATTGAAATCTCAAGAGGCTTTTCTGAAACGCGCGAAGCGGCGATTTTAGGAAAAGCTCGCTTTCTTCTCTAAACCTAGTGTTGCTTGACAAGCTCCGTTTGTTACGCTTTTTTT
>JAIRTS010000173.1 GCA_031254795.1 Treponema sp. | reverse complement strand
CGGTCGTCCGGCGGTTTTACATTTAAGCCGTATTCCGACGCTAAAGTACGGGAGCGGGTTTATTAAAGGCGCGTCTGGAAGCGTGACGCCATCGGGAACGGCGCAGCCGGCAAGCGGCGGGACGGGCGCGACAAACGGCGCTTATGATGACGCCACAAAAGGCGCCTGCGGGGTGTTTTCTTTCAGCGCATCTCAACGCTGGAATACCGGGAGCGGCTCAATAAAAGGAAAGAGCGGAGCGATGTTGAAACCATCCAGCGGGTGAACGGGATTCCCCGTAATAACCAGATAATCCGGCTCTTGGACGGGACGGCGCCTGAAATCCTGGCGGGAAGTCTTTGGGGTCTGACGGCTAAACGCCATGGAGAAATGCAAAACTTATCGCCAAGACTACTTGACAAGTTTCACTTTATATATCATATTCATGCGGAGGGTGGCGATGTCGTGCATTGACTTCGCGTCGGGCGCAAAAAGACATCGCAAACGGCTATACAAGATAAGGAATGAGGAAAACCAGCTAAGTTTATTCGACTGAATTGCAAGCATTAAAACGCCCTGCGGCAGAGCCGCGGGGCGTTTTTTTCTCTTGGGGGTAATACCCCAACCAACCCGATCGACGTTTGAGACAGCCCTCAAAACCATTCTTTATTAAAGGGCGCGGCCCTTGTTGGGGTTTAATACCCCGCGCCCCTTGGAGCGCTTTATTCCTGATTTTGAGAGAGGTGGATTATTATGGGTTCATTGGAAATTGTTTTGATTGCCGTGGGATTGGCGATGGACGCGTTCGCCGTGTCGATTACGCTGGGCTTGTCCGCAAAAAAGCTCAAGCCAGCGCTCATAATAATTCCAGGCGTGTATTTTGGTTTTTTTCAATTCCTTATGCCGGTGGCCGGGTATTTTGCGGGCGTTTATTTTGCGAATAAGATAGAATATATAGATCATTGGATTGCCTTCGCTTTGCTTGGGGTCATTGGCGGGAAAATGATAAAAGACAGCTTCTCAAAGGAACAGGGGGAAGGCGAGGCGAATGGCGATTCTTTTGGGTTTATAAAAATGCTTGTTTTGGCCATAGCGACCAGCATTGACGCGCTGGCTGTAGGCGTAACCTACGCCTTTTTTAATGTCAATATATATACGGCGGCGATGACAACCGGCGTAATAACCTGTTTTATAGCGATGAGCGGAGTGATAATTGGCGGCGCTTTTGGAATGCGGTTTAAGTCAAAGGCCGAATTGATGGGAGGCGCGGTTCTTATTATAATTGGGATAAAATTTGTGGTCGAACATCTATTTTTTTAATAGAGAGAGAGAAAAGGGTTTTGACACGCGCCGCTTTCGCCGCATGCAATATCACCGCACTTCAAACTCGACGTGGGCGCCGTTTTCATCATCTTCGACAAAGACCGCCCGTTTTCCCCGCGAAACAGGCAGCATGAAAACGCCCGCGCTGTCAAGGCTTCCCGCCGGTGCGCCGTCGACAAACACAAGCGCGCCGTCTCCAAAGCCGGATGTCTCTATCCGAATCGCCTGGGCGTCTGCGGGCAATGACGGATCGAGATAAAACACGGAGCCATGCCGGGGCAGCCGTATGGCTCCGTGTCCCCGCCGCGCCTGCCCCGCGCGGAGCCGTTCCGCGAGCCAAGTCTCGAACTCTCCGGGATAGTCAAAGGCGTCGGCGCGATGCCAGTCGCAGAAATCAGGCGTTCTGTCGCGGAGCAGCCATTCGCGCAGGGTTCCGGCGCAGAGCCGCGTCGCCCTCATGCCGGAGAGCGCGCATATTTCCACATCGACCATCTCGCCCGCGCCGGAAAGCGTGACGCTATTCAGCGCCGCGCTTTCCGGCGCCGCGCTATCGGGAGCCGCCATCTCCAGCGCGCCGAGAATATCCGCCGCGATACGCGCCGGAATGGAACTGCCTGTCTTTCCAACCACAGTCGCGCCCGAAAAATTGCCCATCCACACCCCGACCGTCCACCGCCTGGTCGCCCCCAACGCCCAAATGTTCTGGTACTGATTAGCCGTCCCTGTTTTAAACATGGCCTGAAAGGGCGTTGAAAACATCGGCGCGGCGCCAAAGCCCATCCAACGGCTCGCCTTGTCCGAAAGAATGTCCCGGATGACAAAGGCCGCGTACGGAGACATGGCTTGCGCGCCGTTCGCGCTTCGGTCGCCGCCGGTGTCCTCCTCAATAAAACGCAGATCAACCAGCTTTCCCTCCCGTTGAAACGCGGAAAACGCCCGCGCCAGTTCCTCAAGGCTAACCTCCGCGTTGCCCAGGGCAAGCCCTGTTCCGTACGCCCCCCGTTTTTCGGCGATAGACACAAAGCCCAGGGACACAAGGTTGTCTTCAAACCGGCTCACGCCGATTCGCTCCAGCATCCACACCGCCGGCACATTCAAAGACGAGGCGAGCGCGACCCGCATACGCGCCGGGCCGTTGAACCTGCGGTTGAAATTCGCCGGTATATACGCTTCGCCCGCGCCGAAAACACTCGGAATGTCGGGCAGAATGGCGTTGGGACCAAAGCCGCTGTCCAGGGCGAGCGCGTACAAAAACGGTTTTAAGCATGAGCCGGGCTGATTTCGCGTCCGCACCCCGTCTATCTTGCCGGAAACAGCGTCATCGAACCACGAAGCCGATCCCACATAGCACAACACCGCGCCGGTCGAATTCTCTATCGCCAATACGGATCCGTTGCTCACGCGATTGAGCGAGAGTTTCGCAAGCTCCGCGCCGAGCCGCTCTTCGGCGTAAAGCTGGAGGTCAAGATCAAGCGTTGTTTTGACAGGACGCCGCGCGTGGACTCCATGGGCGGCGTCCAAAGGCTCCGCGCGGCTCGAAAGCAGGGCTCGCGTCCTTTCCGCGAAGTGCGGGGCGTAGAAAGGGTTTTTGGCGCCCGTCTGAGCGCCCGCCGCCAGAGCATCCGCTGGAGCGGCGGCTTCCGCGACAGCGGCGGCGACAGCGCCGTCATCCACGCCGCATCGGGCGGCGAGCTGTTTCGCCGCGGCAAGCGACGCCTCCGCGTTGTAAACCGGATCGTACAAACCGGGGCGGCGCGGCACAACGGCAAGCGCGGCGGCTCGCGCCGCGTCCAATTCAGTCGCCGCCACGCCAAAGCGGGCGCGGCTGAAAGCGCCGATCCCCTCAATGTTGCTTCCAAAGGGAATCGCGTTGAGCCACAGTTCCAGAATGGCGTCTTTTGAAAGCCGCGCCTCAAGCCGCAGCGCGTCGACAGCCTCCGCCATTTTCCCGCCAAACCCCCGCGCGTGGGGCTTTATGAGCCGCGCGAGCTGCATGGTGATGGTGGACGCGCCGGACACCACCCGCCCTGCGGAGGCGTTGCGCGCCGCGCCCGCTACAACCGCGACCGGATCGACCCCTATATGGTAGTAAAATCGCTTGTCTTCCGCCCTGATAAACACGTTCCGTACGCTTTGAGGCACATCCTGTATATCCGTCCACTCCCGCCTGACGCCGTCCCGCGCCGGAAACACCCTCAGCGTCACGCCGTTTTTATCCGTAAGCGCGAGGCTGTAATCCCGTTTCCGGAACTCCGCCAATTCAGGGTAGGGGAGGACGCGGAGCGCGAGGAACGCCGCGAAAGAAAAGAGAGCGAACGCGCAAAGAAATGTCCCAAGGAATTTCACGATTTTTTTCATGTCTCTGACGCGGCGAACGCGGCGACTGCGGCGACCGCGCTTTGCCTGCCCGCTTCATGGTATTTCTCATTGCCGGAATTGTCAAGCGTACGTGTCGCCTTATTGAAAAAGCAACCCAAATTAAGACAGACTATCCGGCAGGTACATCTATCGGAGGTCAAAATGGGGTTAACCATGCGGGGAAAAAAAGCCGTTGCCAGGCATGCCCGTTCCCGCCGCCAGAAAGCCGGACGGAAAGAAAAATCAGCCATTCCGAACAAATTCATCAGCATTACCAGGACAAAAACTGGAAGCGCGCGCTGCGCCTTCTCAACATGCCGGCGCGCGCGTAAACCCTCTTCTTCGTGAAAGGCGGGGCGGTCAAACTCAAACCCGCCAAACCGAAGCCAGCCAACCGGAAGAGCAAAAAATCCACGTCGATGAAGTCATCGCCTCCCCGCGCCTCATCTGGGACTTCTTCTGGTATAAATGTGGGAAGCCGCTCGCGCCTCTCATGCGCCGGCAGATGGGCTATATCGCCCTATAAGCCGGCCTTTGGCATCACCCCGCCGTCAGGGAAAAGTTGATGAGGATACGCCCGGTCGCTATCGACAGGGAAGAAACCGGCGGCGTAAAGTCACTTTTTTTTAATGAGGCATTTCGGCCCTCGTATTTTGCCGAAATTTTTGGAGGGAATGGCAGATAACGTCTTTATATCCGCCCCCACAACCGTATCATAGCCCGCAGGTAGACCAGCGTTTGGCAAAAGAGCAGTTTAACGCCCTTGACGCGACGCGGACATTACAGCAACCTTTGCCCAGAACTGCTTGCAGACAAAATGCCGTCCATATTTCTCTCACCTTGCGGTATTTTAGCAGGCGCCGTTTATCGTCTATGTGTCAGGAGCGCCGTCTTCTTTGCGGGCGCTTATCTCTTTGAAGAAGCCGCCCGCGATAATCAGCATAATTATTGCCAGGGGAAACGCCGCCATAATGGAGATGGTTTTCAGCATATTCAAAGCACTTTCCAACCAGATGAGCGCGATGGGAAGGATGATAAAAACAGCCGCCCAGAACACGCGTAGCTTCCTGTCGGGATACTCGTCCTGCTCCAGCCTTTTTCTGCAAAAGCCCGCGACCACCAACGTAATCGCGTCAAAGGTGCTGGCATAGAAGGCTATCATAACCAGAACCAGCAAAACCAAAGCAAGCCTCGTAAGAGGAAGCTGGTCAAAAAAAGCCAAGATTATATACGATGGGGAAAGGCCGGAGTTAAGCATACCGATAGCGTCAACTTTCCCGCTCACCTGTTGATAGAGGCCAAAGTTGCCAAATACAATGAACGAGGTAAAGGTTCCCGCTATGCCGTAAAAAAACGCGCCCCCTATAAGTTGGCGTATGGTCCGCCCTTCGCTTATTTTCGCGATAAAAAACGGAGTCGCCACAAACCACGCTATCCAATATGCCCAATAAAAAATAGTCCACTGTTGGGGAAAACCGGAACTGCCCTCTCCGGTCAGGCGGAGCGGATCCATCCATGTCGCCATGCCGATAAAGTTTTGGATCATAGCTCCGATACCGGAAATGCCGCTTTCAATAATAAATTTGGTAGGTCCGGTTATAAAAACAAACATAAAAAGCGCGGAAAAAAGCGCCACACAAACAACGGCCAGTTTCGCGATAGCCTTCATACCGAAAAGGACCGCCAGTGTAAAAACAGCGCCTATAAACAGTAAAATAATCACAGTCAATCCTTTTCCAAGGGAAAGCCCCAACAGTTGATTGATTGAATCCGCGATGAGGGGCGTGGCCAAAGCGAATGTTGTGGCGGTCCCGCCCAGCAAGCCGACAACGGACACAATATCTATCAGCTTCCCCCAAAAACCGTCCGTCTTGTCTTTTAAAATAGGACGACAGGCTTCCGATAAAGTTTGCCGGGTTCTTTTTTTTACGAAAAACATATAGGCGTAGGCCGCGGATGGCAAAATATAAAACGCCCAGGGAATGGGCCCCCAATGGAAGAGGGGATACATTGAAGCTGTGAGCTGACGATCCGCGGCGGACAAACTGGCCGCGCCAAAGGGATTCGCCTGATAATAATACACCCACTCAATCAGCGACCAATAAAGAATGTCCGCCGCCAT
>JAIRTS010000098.1 GCA_031254795.1 Treponema sp. | reverse complement strand
TCAGATGAATTTTCCCTCGGTCATACTGCCGCTCCCTAGAGCTATTTCCCCATAACTTGGGAAAACCTCTGTGTGTAAGGGTAATCTTTATAACGGAAAAATTCAAGAAGGCGCCTCTTGTTTTGTAAAAAAATTAACGAAAACCTTTGGAATCCAAAGGTTCTTTCGCAGTGGCGTCTAATACCCCCGCCCTTCAGGGCGGTCAAAATTAATGTGCAGTAGACCCCACAGTTACATAATTTCCTTGCTTGTGAAAGACTGTGGTTTCAAAACGCTTTGAAATCGTTCGCCAGCCATAATGCGTTGCACTAACAAGTATTAAGTTTTTCATAGGATCATCCGGTAATGTTAATATGGCATACAGTGCGGATTATCGAAAAGCGGCGGTTGCTTTCAAACAAGCCGGACACACATTCAAAGAATTGAGAGACACGTTCAAAATAACATCCCGAACTTATTATCAGTGGATTGAAATATTGGAAACAAGCGGCTGCGTCAAGATCGAAATCAAGCGGACACGCAGGGGTAAAATCGACCCTGACGCGCTGAGGAAGGCCGTTGAGGAAAAGCCTGACGCGTGTCTCCGCGAGCTTTCCAAGATGTTCAACTGTTCGCCGTCCTCCGTTTACAGGCGGCCGGCGAGCTTTGGTTTAACATATAAAAAAAGACATTCACCCGTCCGGAAAAATCCGAGGAGGCGAGGGCGGAATTTCGTGAAAAACCAGCCCGAACACCCGAAGAAGCGCGCGCCTGTATCGACGAAAGCGAGAAAACAAACCGCTTGTCCGGGAGCGCGGAAGATCTCCTCGGGGAGTGAGAACCGGGGACGTCAAGAGCGGCGAGAAATTTCAAAGAACCAATGTGGTCGCGGCAGGGATCGATGGCGGTGGCGGCGTCGCCCCGCTCCGCTATTCCGGGAACACGGCAAGCGCCTCGTTCGTGGAACGGTTCAGGACGAAGTTCGTCAAAGCGGCGCCCAAAGGCGCGGCCGTCATAATGGACAACGCCTCGTTTCATCCGTCCAAAAAGCTTAAGAATCTACGCCGCCGTCGCGGCGCGAGGCCGCTGTTTTTGCCCGCGTGTTCGCCTGACTATAACCCCATTGAAAAATCCCGGGCAAACATGAAACGCGCTTTAATTGACATAATTCCAACTTGCGAAGATGCGCCAGCTGCGGTTTATCAGTATTTTGGTGTTGATATTTCTTAAGCTAAAGCCTATATTTGCCTGCGTTTGCGCGTGAATGTGTTCAGTGACGTGCAAGCGCGGGTGTCGAGCCGCGTCAACAGCGAGTTCTTTTTCATTGACAAACAAACGATTAAATGGTACTATAGTTATATAGAGAATTGAAGCTGTTTCAAAACGCGCTCTGGGGCGTCAGTCTTGAAAGACAAGCGGAACTTGTCAAGCAACCTTAGATTTAAAAAGCGAGTTTTAGATCGCTTTTTCCAAGAGCCATTCAAAACTAACCCGAACTGTGTTCGCGTTTTGAAGCGAGCTCAATTAAGGAGATTTATTTATGAAACTACGAATGCGCGTGAGTCTCATTATTATTGCCATTATGATCACGGCGGTTGTCAGCATATCAGTAGTGCTGTTGAGCCGTTCAGGCAAAATGCAACTTCAGACAACGTTGCGAAGCGCCGAAAGGCTCGCCGAAGAAGAGGCTCGTAATATAAAAGGCAACTATGACAGTCAGATCCAAACGGCGCGGACTTTGGCGCAGTTAATGGGCGGGTATGAGAGTTTCGATATAAGCGGCCGGCGGGCTATTTTTATCGAAATAATGCGGCAGATGTTCGAATCTAATCCGTATCTTGTGGCGCTTTATTCGGTTTGGGGCGACAACGCTTTGGATGGACAGGACGCCCTGTATGCCGGGGACGCCAACGTCAATAGTGGGAAAGGCTTCACCGAAACGGGCAAATTCGTTCCGCTTTTTTCACGGGAAAGCGGCGGAACGGCGCTCCACATTTGCCGCGATCATAACGAGATACTGGCGTCTTTGACAAGTGATGAAGTCGTAAGCGCGCCGGAACCCAGAACGGTGAAAGCTGTCGACACCTACTCAGTCGATTTTATTGTCCCGATTATTACGCCACAAAACAAAATCGTGGGTGTGGTCGGGCTTATTCTTGATCTGGCGGAATTCCAATCCACCGTTGACTCGATTGTAAGCCGTAACAACGATGTCGCGGAAGCCGCGATGTACGCCCATGACGGCGCCATAACAGGACATTTGTTTAAGGCGCGGCTTGGAAAAAATCTTAGAGAGGCGGATCGAGCGCTTTATACGGACGATATTGACAAAGTGTTTGCCGCGGTGCAATCCGGGCAGGCGTTGCGGCTGGAGAAGCACTCCGCCACCTTGAACGAAAACATGCAGATTGTTTTTTCTCCGTTCAATTTAGGCGACGTAAAAACCCCGTGGTCGATTATGATCGGCGTGCCTGAAAGCGTGATTTTGTCTGAAGTGCGCGGTATGACCGTGTTTTCGGTCGTCATGGGGCTGATTTTTGCGGTTGTAACTAGTTTTGTCATTTTTGTAATCGTAACTGGCATCACGAATCCTATCAAAGAAAGCGAAATCGCGGCGATCACGCTTGCGAAGATGCAATACAACATAACGCTGTCTTCACAGAAACGCGAGGACGAAATCGGGGAATTGCAAAGAGCTTTGTTTACCATTCGCAACAATCTGCAAAAAAAATTGGAGGCGATGAATGTCGAGATTGTATCCCAGCATAAGAACATAAGCGCAAATCTCAAGGACGTGATAAAAAAATCGGTTGAGGAACTTACCGTTATTACCGGCAGCATGAATTTGGTGGAAGAGAAAACCGGCGTCCAGATGGAGTCGGTCAATCAAACCGCAAACGCTGTGGACGATATTGTACAGCATATCAACGCGCTCGAAAACGCGGTTGAATCCCAGACGCTTAACAGCGCCAAATCATCGGAAGCTATAGAGAAAATGGTGGAGGATATTGATTCGGTGCGCTCGGTTGTACTCAACGCCCATGAAACTACAAATAAATTAAGCAAGTCTTCGGGAGAAGGACGAAAAATGTTGGGCGAGCTTACCGAAGAGTTGTCCATTATCGCAGAGCAGTCCACCTTTCTTGAGGAAGCGAACGCGACGCTGGTGAATATAGCGGCTCAAACAAACATACTCGCCATGAACGCGGCTATTGAAGCGGCGCACGCGGGCGAGTCGGGCAAGGGCTTCGCCGTTGTCGCTGGCGAAATACGCAATCTCGCGGCTTCTTCGAATAGAGAGTCCGCGTCTATTTCAAATGAAATAAAAAAGATGCGAAATAGCATCGCCAATATTCAAAAAGCCTCAATTGAAACCGTGGATACTATGGGAGCCATGTTCACGGAGGTTAACGATATGGGCGCGTCTTTTAACGAAGTGACAAAAGCGGTGGAAGCGCAGGCGGCTAACGGCGCTCAAGTGCATGACGCTTTAAGCGCGCTTCGCGACACTGTTGGGCAGGTGCGCGAAGGTTCTTCGGAAATCCAGAAACGGAGCGGTTTAATTTTTGAATCCGTTGAAAATCTTAAACGTATATCCACGGAAGTGACGGATAATGTCGCCAATGTACAAAGCGCCAGCCGGAATATATCCGAGTCATTGGACATCGCGCAAAAAATCGCGGATGGATGCTATCTTGATGGCAACGAACATATAAGAATGATGGCCACGCCTGGTAAAAAAAACGGCGAAGAATATCAACAAAGCCGCAAAACGAAAAGATATACCTGCAAGGCGGGTATCAGCATCAAGGGCTTTGAAGGTATTGCGGCGTTAAAAGATATCAGCGCCAACGGTTTTTGTATGATGAGCAAGACCTATATAACGATTGCGCCAAAAGAAGTGTTGGCAATACGAATTACCCCTGACAGCGCTACCGGCGTGGGGGCTTTTGAGATAAAAGTAGAAGTGAGATGGATAAAATGTTCTCCCGCTCTTTTTATGGCGGGCTTTCTTATAAAAGAAGAAAGTGGGAGCAAATTGTTCCAGCGCTATATTGACTACCTAAAGGAAAAACATCCAGCCAAAACCTCATCGCCCGCGCCTAAAACTGCCCCCGAAGAGAAGCGTCCGGCCGAAATCCCGTCACCCCAGCCTAAAGCGACTTTCCAATGGAGCGACAGTTTGGCGACCGGCAACGAGCAGATTGACGCGGAGCATAAACAACTGATACAGGCGCTCAACGACTTCTTTAGCAGTTGCGCTATACATTCCAATGGTGAAGAAATGCTGAAAACCATTGATTTCTTGGTCGACTACACTATCAAGCATTTTTATAATGAAGAGCGGCTTCAAATTCGATACCAATACCCCGGTTATGACAACCACAAGAAATTCCACGAAAGTTTCAAACAAAATGTTCATAATTTGATGGTTGAATTTATAAACAAAGGCCCTTCACCCGAACTGCTTCAACGGGCGAAACACGATATCGGCGAGGTGATTATCGCTCATATCCAACACGAGGACATGCGCCTTGCGGCGCATATCAGATCGCTACAGGCTTAAATATTAGACAGCCAAAGTCGCGCAGGGCGGCGCCTTGCGTGGCGGCGTCCCGCCGGGTCGGCTCATTTTTCGTTTGGCGCGTGAAGCCAGCCCATCATTGAGCGCAGTTCCTTGCCGACCTTCTCTATCGGATGCGCCGCCTCGAGCGCGCGCGTCCGGTTGAAGAAGGGGCGTCCCACTTGGTTTTCGAGTATCCATTCGCGGGCGAATTTGCCGGTCTGTATGTCTTCCAGCACGTGGCGCATAGTGTTCTTTGTTTCTTCGGTGATGATCTTTGGCCCCGTGATGTAATCCCCGTATTCAGCCGTGTCGGAAATTGAATAGCGCATGAAGCCCAAGCCACCGCGGTTCACCAGATCAATGATGAGCTTCATCTCATGCATAACCTCAAAGTAGGCGCTTTCCGGCTGATAACCCGCTTCGACAAGCACTTCATACCCGCATTTCATAAGCGCGGAAACGCCCCCGCACAACACCGCTTGCTCGCCGAACAAATCGGTTTCGGTCTCCTCCTTGAAGGTCGTCGCAAGCACGCCCGCCCGCGCCCCGCCGATTGCGGCCGCATACGCAAGCGCGAGCCGCTTCGCCCCGCCGGTCGCGTCCTGATGCACCGCGATGAGCATAGGCACGCCCGCGCCCGCCTGATACTGCTCCCGCACCGTATGCCCCGGACCCTTGGGCGCTATCATCACCACATTGACATCCGCAGGTGGAATGATCTGCCCGAAGTGAATATTAAAGCCGTGGGCGAACGCAAGAGTCTTGCCGGGCTTCAGCGTGGGCTTTATGGATTCCTGGTACAGTTTCGCCTGTTTCTCATCGTTGATGAGGATCATGATAAAGTCCGCCGCTTCCGCCGCTTCCCGCGCAACTTTCACCTCGAATCCCGCTTCTTCAGCCTTTTTCCATGATTTCGAGCCTTCGTACAGGCCGACAACCACTTTCAGTCCGGATTCCTTCGCGTTGAGCGCGTGGGCGTGTCCCTGCGAGCCATATCCAATGACCGCGATGGTTTTGCCCTTCAAAGCGCCTAAATCGCAGTCTTTCTCGTAATACATAACCGCCATATTTCCTCCTGTTGAGCTTTTTCAAACGCGCCCTGCAAAGGCGGCGTTTTGAAAAAGCGACTTTAGATTTAAAGGGAGAAGCAGGCTTATGACCGCTTCTTCCAAGCTCATTGAGTAAGCATTTTTGAGCCGCGTTCCAGAGCCGTGAGCCCGGTGCGGGCGAGTTCCATGATGCCGTAGGGACGCAGCAAAAGCAACAGGCCTTCGAGTTTCTCGGCGTCGCCGGTGGCTTCTATCGTAATAGTCGTCGGCGAAACGTCAATAATGCGGGCGCGAAAAATACCCGCGACCTGTATGACATTGGGACGGGTTTTTTCATCCGCCACGACCTTGACCAGCATGATTCCCCGCTCTATGCATGCGCTTTTGTCAAGTTCCCGCACCGCTATGACATCAACCAGCTTGCCAAGTTGTTTGACAACCTGCTCAATTTCCGCGCCGCCTTGCGCCGCAATGGTCAGCCGTGAAATTGATGGGTCTTCAGTCTCTCCAACGGTCAGACTGTCAATGTTAAAACCCCGCCTGCTAAAAAGACCGGACACCCTGCTGAGCGTTCCGGCGCGGTTCTCAACCAAAGCGGACACTATGTGCTGCTTGCTCATAGAAACATTATAGTGAAAAACAGCGTGGAAAGACAAGGGGAAGGTGTAGAAAAAAA
>JAIRTS010000088.1 GCA_031254795.1 Treponema sp. | reverse complement strand
CTTGGATATAGCCGGAGAAAAATCAATATGACAGAAAATATTGAATTTGTTGATCTTGATACGCTCTACATGAAATCAGATATAGTAACAATCCATGTTTCTCTTAATGATAAAACAAGACACATGGTTAATAGCGATGCCTTTAAAAAAATGAAAAAAGAATCAATCATTATTAACACAGCCCGGGGCCCTGTTATTGATGAAAAAGCGTTAATCGCCGCGCTGAAAAATGGTGATATCGCAGGTGCCGGACTGGTTGTATTTGAAAAAGAGCCGCTGCCAATTGACAGCGAACTCCGTGGACTTGACAATGTCATACTAACTCCTCATACGGCAGGAATGCCTGATGGCCTTAAATTTCATAAAAAAAGATACGCTTTTTTTATTGAAAATATTAAAAAACTTATTGCAGGAAAAAAACCAGATAGTACACTTAATGAAATTTAAGATATAAAATAATGCGGTACGGGCAAACATCGTTTTACCCTCCGGACGCTCCGGCAACGCCACCAGCTTGACACAACGCGGGGGTTTCGCATATACTGCCGGACAGGTGGTATACGCGAAGAAAGGAGTGGGTATAGGGAGTTATGCGCAATGTGCCCTAAAATTTGTTGAAAATTTGTTCAAAATAAATTGACAAAAAATAAATCCATTATAAAATGGTATTAATGGATATTGGAAACGGTTAGCATTAGTAATGAAGAATATAATGAAAATATGATAAAAATGATCAAGTATGCTGGAATATTTAAAAAAATTTATGACGTACTCGAACTAAGAATTGAACTTGAAAAAATATTTGATAGTAAAAGTCACAGGAAAATGGTAGAATATTGCTTATTACTGGGACAACACATTTTAACAATTACCAACATGGAACTCTGTAATGAAATAACGGAAAGTTTCGCAATAAATGAAAAGTGGCTAAACGGAGAAACGGGGAAAGGGTTTGCAAAATTTCAACTGGCAAGGGATTCTGCTGATAAACTTCTCAAAATTGCCCGTGATGAAAAGGACCCAATAAAGTAAAAAATTTATAGAGTCATGGCGCAAATAGCGAACAGTCCCCATGTAAAGAACCATGCATTATGGGCTTCTGATTATGCTGTGAAATTAATAAACGCAATGCACCCAAATAATTTTGATGAAGTGAAGAAGGAAAGGGAAAAACAGATAGAATTAATGAAAAGTGTTTAAAAGAAAATGAATATAATGGGGTACGGGCGTACTGCATATAACAGGGCTGTCGGAAAAGTATTTTTCGGCCTCATAGAACACCATATATAGCGTGTTTATTTCTTTATATACCCCATATATAGTGGCTATTTATGTAATGAGAAACTTTTCCGACAGCCTCAACAGGACTGTTTACGCTTCGCCGCTAAAGCGCCTCGGCCTACGGTTTTGCTAGGTCATTCGCGTTGCTCATTCCCACGCCAAAACTCCGCCACAGTTTGTCGGCCATGGAAATGCTGCGCATTTCCTTATCCGGGCAGTCAAACCGTCGCAAATAGCCGGAACGTTATGCGCCATTCGTTTTGAAATTTTTGGATATAATACATTGACAAATTTTTTTGAGGAGTTGTCTACGAACGAAGGACAAAAGAAATTCTTTGATTTCATTCTGGAACGGGTTCAAAATGAAAAAGAAGAAGAGGCGAAAGCCTTGTTGGAGGAAAGTTTCTCTAAACAGGCCGACGGAACATTTACGGCAGAATATTCGCAGGAAATTATTCCAAAATATATTGCGATTCTGAAGCCGGAATATGTTGAAGAAGTTAAAAACATAATGATAAATTTTGAACCAAAAAAGGCCTGAAATTGATATATTATGTTTGGCTGTTCCGGTAAGCCTTACCGCCTTTTTTGTGAAGGAAATAAATCTGAATATACGGCTGACGCTATGGACAACCAGAGTTCAGTCATAGACGGCCAAAGTATAGTTATAGACAACCGGACGTTGATTATAGACGGCTCCTCTTTGATTTGGCGGCCCATCACCGCGGCGTTTCGCGGCTTTTTCAAACATCCGTTTCTCCCGCTCGAACTCTGCTTCATCCGTCCCAAGCCGTTTCTCTCTTTATTCGAGAGCCGGTTTTTGAGCGATTTCAGCGCGAGCTTCGACAAGAGATGACTTGCCCCTATTGAACAATCAAGTGATTAATTATAATATTAAAAGCGGCGTGGCGGTGATTCCGCCATGCCAGAGGAGGTTGCCATGAAGGTTCTCGCTATTAATGGAAGTTCGCGCAAAAATGGCAATACTGCGGCTTTGCTTGGCGCGGTATTGGAAGTATGTGAGAAGGCGGGATTGGAGATCGAATTGTACCAAGCCGGAGGCAGGGATGTGCATGGCTGTCGAGGTTGCGCGACATGTTGGAAAAACACAGGGCGATGCGTCATTGACGACTGGATGAATGAGTTGTATCCCAAGATGAAAGCCGCGGACGCGATTGTGCTTGGATCGCCGACATATTTTTTTGACATAAATTCGGAGATCAAATCTATCATTGACCGCGCGGGTTACATTTCACGCGCCGATGGTTTTGCGTTCAGCCGGAAAGTCGCGGCTGGGGTCAGCGCGGTGCGGCGCGCCGGTGGCGTCGCCACCCTGGATTCGATGCAACATTTTTTTCTTATCAACGACATGATCGTTCCCGGTTCAACGTATCTGAATGTGAGTTTGGCTTGCAATCTTGGGGATGCGGAAAAGGATGACGAAGGCATGAAAACCATGCGGAGACTCGGCGAGAACATCGTGTGGTTGCTAAAGAGAATCCATACAACCACCTAAGCGTTGGGTGTTATGGAATTTGATGCGATTTGCGCCCGCAATGGAGCGGGTGGCAAATTATTACGGAGGATGACAATATGAAAGCGTTGTTTATAGGCGGCACCGGCACCATCAGCGCCGCTATTTCAAGAAAGCTTCTGGAGCAGGGCTGGGAGTTGTACCTGCTCAACCGGGGCAATCGCAACACGGTTTTCGGTGAAGTTGGGGAACATGGCAAACTGATCGAGGTACACTGCGACATCAACGACGAGACTGATGCGACTTCAAAATTGCGCGGTCTTACGTTCGACGTTGCGGCGGATTTCATCGCGTTTGGCCCCGAACAGGTTGAGCGGGATTTCCGCCTGTTCAAGGATAAGGTGAAACAGTACATCTTTATCAGTTCGGCGTCCGCGTACCAGAAGCCCGCATCCGATTACCGTGTAAGCGAGGCGACTCCGCTTGCGAATCCGTTTTGGGAATATTCCCGCGACAAGATCGAATGTGAGGAATTTTTGCTGAGAATGTACCGTGAACAGGGTTTTCCCATCACCATCATACGCCCCAGCCACACCTACGATGAGCGCAACGTACCGCTCGGCGTTCATGGCAAGAACGGCAGTTGGCAGGTGGTGAAGCGCATTCTGGACGGCAAACCCGTCATCATTCACGGAGACGGCGCGAGCCTGTGGACCATGACGCACAACAGCGATTTTGCCAACGGCTTCATTGGGCTTATGGGCAATATTCATGCCGTCGGCGAAGCCGTTCAGATCACGTCGGATGAAACCCTCACATGGAACCAGATTTACGCCGCCATCGCCCAGGCTCTTGGCAAGCCGCTGAAAGCGGCGCATATTTCCAGCGATTTTCTTGCGGCTGCCGGTCCTTACAATTTCGAGGGCGGTCTTATCGGCGACAAAGCCAATTCCGTGGTGTTCGACAATACGAAGCTCAAGCGGCTTGTGCCGGGCTTTACGGCGCGGGTGCGTTTTGATCAGGGCTTATGCCATACGATTAATTATGTGTTGTCCCACCCGGAATATCAGATAGAAGACCCTGAATTTGACGAATGGTGCGATAAAATCATTGCGGTGCGGGAAAAGGCGCTTGCGGAATTGAGGGGATAACTGGAACGCGTAACGTTGCGTAACGCTTTACGCGTGGCGTTCCACGCGTATTTTGATGAAGTCCGCGCGCGAGAGGGTGAAAAATATGGTGTTAGTGGAATGCAATTAAGTGAGTCTCTGTTTGCGCCCTGTAGGGCGTCAGTTTTTGAGACATGTCCAAAGGAAAAAAATATGCCAAATGAACAAAAATATATTCTTGGAGCGATTGCGGGCGATATAATTGGTTCGTCGTACGAATTCAACAACGTAAAATCATTGGATTTTGAACTGTTTACCAATGACACGTATTTTACAGATGACAGTGTGCTCACAATCGCCACAATGCATGCAATTTTGCATCAAACTGATTACGCTCTAAGCTACCGGCGTTTTGGCAGAGCATATCCTCACAGGGGGTACGGCGGTCATTTTAGGGCGTGGATGTACGCTGATGATCCGAAACCGTACAATAGCTGGGGCAATGGTTCGGCTATGTGGGCAAGCCCTATCGGATGGGCTTGCGATACTATTGACGACGCGCTGGCCGGGGCAAAAAAAAGCGCGGAAGTTACCCATAACCATCCAGAAGGCGTTAAGGGGGCGCAAGCTGCGGTGGCGGCCGTTTATTTGGCTCGCACAGGAAAAAGCAAAGATGAAATTAAGCGCTTCATTGTTGACAAATTTGGCTACGATCTTGACCGGACCATTGATGAAATACGTCCGGCCTACGATTTTGATGTTAGCTGTCAGGGATCTGTGCCCGAAGCGATTATCGCGTTTTTAGAAAGCGTTGATTTTGAGAATGCCATTAGGCTGGCGGTGTCACTAGGCGGTGACAGCGATACAATCGCGGCTATCGCCGGCGGAATTGCGGAGGCGTTTTATCAGGTAATTCCCGAAGATATCGCCAATTTTGTTCAAGTTCTTCTGGGGCCGGACTTAATGCAAGATGTGGTGGCGCCGTTTTCAGAAAAATATAGAAAATAGAGGCTGTTCCAAAACTGACGCTCAGGCGCGTGTTTTGGAACAGCCTCTATATGGACAGTAAAGTTGCGCGGAGCCTTCTTCCGGCTGAACATACTTTCCGTTATTCCGGCGCAAAACGGGACAATGGAGGGCTTCAATTTTCTGATTGCCGGCAGCGACAAGCCTTCTCTCCACTCAAAACATGACGCATATCTGAGATACATAGGAATCGGAGGAGAGGGCGGTATCGCAGTTGATAGTCCCGTCGTTCACAGTGGCAGAAGAGGCAATCTGATTGGGTATAGGCGATTAATTGCGAATTAAAACGACGTGGGGAAGGAGACGGTTTCGCGGTGCAACTCGCGTCCCAGCAGGGAAAGGATAATGACAGAGCCTGATGGGAGCTTATAGGGAATAGTGAGTTCGCCACCCGAAAAATTGGTTTCCAAAAGGACTTGCCTCTCGCTGGAGGGCAGTTGGACATTGAGAATCGTTTTCAACGGATACGGGTTCTTGGACATGGTGTACGTGAACAGAGAAAAAACCTCGTCATCCGCTGTCTTTTCCGGGCTGGCGACGGTGAGCGTTATGCGAACGCCCGCTTCAATTTCTATATCGGGCAAGGGCGACTGTTCCACGACGGTTTCGGCTTTCTCGTTTTCCAGAACGGGGCGCGTCTTAAAGACAAAATCGACGTTTGTTTCGCCTATGAGATCAAGGGCTTCCTTCACAGAAAGGCCGGTAAACTTCGGCGTCTTGATCGGCGTCCTCCCGTTGCCCCGGCTCACCACAAATTCCAGAACCGTTGAACTGCTGATGGAAGAGCCGGGTTCGGGATGCTGCTCAAGTATGACACCGGCAGGCTCCTGGGAAAACTCGTACATGAATGGTTCTTTTATAGAAAGAGATGGCAAATTGGAAGATAAAAGCGTTTGCATCTCAGCGCGGACAGTCTCAATGGAGCGACCCCGATAGTCTTCTATCCTGTTTATCAGGACGCCTTGGCTTATTACGAGCCTGACGCGCCGACCCGCCTTGACGATGGCGCCTGCGGGCGGATCCTGTTCCAGCACGACGCCCCTGTCCACAGCCGCGTCCGGGTACCGGAGTTGAATGCGCGGGTACAGCTCCTTTTCCTGAAGCTCCAGCAGAGCGTCAATGACATCCTTTCCGCACACATCGGGCGTCATGATCTGTTCCTCACCCCGCACTGCGGCGAAGAAGACCGCCAGCCCCACAAGAAACGCAAAAACAAGCGCGCCAAACAGCATAACCAGACTGCCGCTGTTAAATCCGCCGCGCTTTTTCGTTTCCCCGCCGGCTTCTTTTTCCTGTTTGATTTTTTCGGTGTCTTTCATAACAACTCCTGTATTCAGCCTAACCGGCTCCCTATAAAATCTCGCGTCCCATTCAGAAACGCCTTCCATTCAAGTGGTTTTTTTGACTGACATTGCAATCTCGTGACGGCAAGCGCGCCGCTTCCGCACTGAATCAGAACGCCGTGTCGCGCGTCCGCGCCCAGGACTGTGCCAACCGGCGCGGCTCCCGCAGATCTCGCTTCAGAATCGCTGGAGATTAGACGCGCGTCAAGAATGAAGAGTTTTTCCCCGTTATGCATCGTCCACGATTGGGGCCACGGGGTAAAAGCCCGAATGCGGGCGTCAATGATTTCGGCGCGCAACGACCAGTTGACAAGCCCATCCTCTTTTTTTATGGCGGCGCAATAAGAAACCGCTCCCGTTTGGGGCTTTTCCACGAGCGTCTTTTCCACAACGCCGCGCGTCGCCGCCACAAGCAATTCGGCGGTTCTGGACGCCACGTATTCGCTTACACTTGCCGTAGTCTCCCGCCCCATAAGCGGGAAGGACTCCTGCAAAAGAAGATCGCCGCTGTCCATCTCCCGCGCCAGCCGCTGGATGCTGATCCCGGTTTCCGCGTCGCGGTTGAGGATGGCCGCCTGTATGGGGCTGGGACCCCGGTATTTGGGGAGGAGGCTTGGATGCGCGTTGACACCGCCAAGAGGGAAAAGAGCCAAAAATTTCGGCCCAAATATGCTGCCGTACGCAAACGACACAAGCATATCCGGCGCGAGAGCCGCAACCGCTTCACGCGCTTCGGCATTGAGCTTTTCCGGTTTCAAGACAAAAAGCCCTAACGCCATCGCCACGCTTCCCACTTCGGTCGGCTCCACCCGTCCGCCGCGTCCCTTATGCGAGTCCGGATTGGTCAGGACGCCGGCGATCTCGTACCCCGCTTGGCTGCGGGCGAGGCCGGCAAGCGCGTACAGGGAAGGAACGGCTATCCGGGGGCTTCCGGCAAACAGCATACGCATCTTAAGCGCTCGTTTTCCGTTTCTCGTATCTGGCGAGGAGGCGAGTGCGTTTCACTTCGGGAAGCCGGTCGATGAACAGGGTTCCCTCCAGATGGTCGTACTCATGCTGTATCACTCGCGCGAGGACGCCTTCCGTTTCTATGGTGAACGCCTTGCCCTTCTCATTCCACGCCTGCACCTTGACTCTTTCCGGCCGCGTCACATCGGCGTATACGCCCGGTATGGAGAGGCAACCTTCCTCATACTTAACGGTTTTCTCGGAAGTTTCCAAAATCGACGGGTTGATAAATACCCTCGGCTCATCTCCATCAACATGCGTTACAAAAATCCGTTCTATAAGCCCAATCTGAGGCCCCGCAAGACCGACTCCCTTGCCCGTGTGCATAAGCTCTATCATTTCTTCCGCAATTTTCGTTGTTTCCTCGGTCCAGCGTTTTACCGGAAGCGCCTTGCGTTTAAGCGTCTCGTTTCCCAGCAATAGTATTTCCATAACGGGTATGATACAGGATACGTTTTTTTTTTTCAATAGCGAGGACGAAGCGCGGTCAAAGTCATATTTCTGCCA